>NVSZ01000064.1 GCA_002732845.1 Rhodospirillaceae bacterium | reverse complement strand
TCAGACGCCACATTGTCATTGTTTAACAACGTCACCATGTCCCGGGTGAACGGTTTGGTGGGGATGAATTCCAACCAAAACGCCCAATAATATCCCCAAAAGGCCGGGATGGATTGAATGCGCGCGGTGCGACCGGACGCTTCTAACATCATCAGCATTAATTTTTTAAAGGTGTAAATGGTCGGGCCCGTCAACTCATAAGTCTGGCCTTGGGCTTCGTTTGATTCCAAAGCTTTGATCACCGCATCGGCGACATCGGCGACGACAACGGGCTGGAATTTAGCCCCTTCTAACGGGCGATCTTCGATGGTCGGCCATAAAATACCGTGCAATTGTCCGCGCACCATTTTGATGGAGGGCAAAATTGGGTTAATCATGGGGATCACCGGGCTCCACCGCGCGATGGTGGCAAACAGGTTCATGAAATTATCTTCGGCACCAACGATCACCGATGGACGCAAAATAGTTGCCTTCGGGAACGAGGTCAAAATGGCTTCTTCGCCGTGGGCCTTGGTTTGAAAATATTTCGAGTCAGATTCTAAAGTCGCCCCCAGTGCCGAAATGTGCACAAAGGATTTGATGCCAGCAGCTTGGGCGGCTTTCGCGAGGATAGCTGATCCGGATTTGTGCACGGATTCAAACGTATTCCAACCCTTTGAAGCAATAATACCCGCACAGTTCACAACCGCGTCGGCACCATCGATGGCGCGAATGACTTCGGCTTTGTCGGTGATGTTGGCTTTGACGGCAACAATTTGACCGGGATCGCCAAGGGGTTTGAGAAACAGCGCAGATTCGGGGTCACGACAGACCACCCGGACTCTGTCGCCCGCATTGAGCAATCGTTGAACAACGTGACGCCCAACAAAACCAGTTCCACCAAATACGGTGACCAAACGTGCGGTCATAGGCTTATCTCCCCTAAATTAACTTTTGTTTTTGCTTGCCTGTGTGACAATGTTATTTCGTTTATACCAAAAAAGAATTGAAATAGCCGCAAAAAAACAAAGCATTTTTGATAATTTGTTGACAGAGGCTCCTAAGCCCTTTAGTTCATGCGCCATACATTCGATTTTAATCAAATGTGTAAGCCCAGGTGGCGAAACTGGTAGACGCGCAGGCTTCAGGTGCCTGTGGCCGCAAGGTCGTGGAAGTTCGAGTCTTCTCCTGGGCACCATTCTCTCGTACGTAGCTCTAGTACGCAGCGCGCAGCTTTGCTATAGTGTGTCAAAGCCAGACAATGCTTGCAATAGAGAGATATACCCGATGAAGACCCCTGATATTCGCCTGTATAAGAACGATCTGCCCGATGGCCTTGAATTTGGTGAGGCAATTGCCGTGGATTCAGAAGCCATGGGCTTAAATCCGCACCGCGATCGGTTGTGCGTGGTGCAATTGTCGGGCGGCGATGAAGTTTGTCACTTGGTTCAGTTTGAACAAGGCATTACCTCGGCCCCCAATCTGCAGCGCCTGATGGAAGACACCAAGACGGTCAAAATTTTCCACTATGCGCGGTTTGATGTGATGTTGTTAAAACAAGCCTTAGGGATCCGCGTGAGCCCCCTGTTTTGCACCAAAATTGCCTCTCGCATGGCGCGCACCTATACGGATCGTCACGGTTATAAAAATGTCTGCCGGGAATTGGCCGGTGTGGAAATTTCCAAAGAACAGCAATCTTCCGACTGGGGCGCCGAAGTCCTGACCGATGACCAATTGCTGTATGCGGCGACCGACGTTTTGTATCTGCATGTTGTCCGCGAAAGATTGATTCAAATGTTAGAACGCGAAGGCCGTTTAGATATGGCACAATCGTGTTTTGATTTTTTGCATACCCGCACCGATTTGGATTTGGCGGGCTGGTTGGATCAAGACATCTTCGCCCACGCATAAATTTAAAAATATTTTAGGTTTGGAGCCTTATAAATGGCGGACAATGAGGCCCTGAAAGATGCCGATTTAGCATCGGCTCGCACGGTTTTGAAAATCGAACAAGATGGCTTGGCCGCGTTATCGGACAGCTTGGGCGAACCGTTTATCAAAGCGCTCGATATGATCGAAGCCGCACACGGACGTGTGGTCATCACGGGCATGGGCAAAAGTGGTCACGTGGGCAATAAAATTGCCGCGACTATGGCCTCGACGGGTCAGCCCGCATTTTTTGTGCATCCCGGCGAAGCCAGCCACGGTGATTTGGGCATGGTGCAACAAGACGACGTGGTGATTGCCCTTTCTAATTCTGGCGAAACCTCTGAACTTTCGGATTTCATCGCGTATACCCGGCGCTACAGCATTGGCCTGATCGGCATGACGGGGGGCGCAGGTTCAACTCTGGCCGCGGCGTCCGATGTTGCGTTGGTGATCCCAGAAAGCCCCGAAGCTTGCTCGATTGGCATGGCCCCCACCACATCCACCACCGTCATGTTGGCCTTAGGCGATGCCTTGGCGGTGTGTTTGTTGGACCGCAAAGGCTTTACCGCCCAAGACTTCAAAAACTTCCATCCCGGCGGAAAGCTCGGCCAGCGGCTTTTAAAAGTGGCTGATTTGATCCACGGCGGCGATCAGATGCCGTTGATTTCCCAACACGCTCAAATGAGCGAGGCTCTGATTGAAATGACCGCCAAGCGTTTTGGCGTTGTTGGTGTGATCAATGAAGGAGGCGTTTTGGKCGGCATCATCACCGATGGGGATTTGCGTCGCCACATGAGCAAAGACCTGATTGATCAAAAAGCGCTCGATGTGATGACGCCACGCTGTGTCACCATGGAACCGGGGCAAATTGCCAGCGAAGCCGTGGCGGTGATGAATGACCGTAAAATCACCACCTTGTTTTGTGTCGACAGCACCCAAACCCATGGCAAACCGCTGGGTATTTTGCATATTCACGATTGCCTTCAGGCGGGTGTGGTGTAAAGCGAAGCCATGACAAATCCTCCTCGTCCTCTCGGTCCAGCAAAGTCGTCGCCTTTATCAAAAGGCCAAGACGCTATGAACAGCGGTCCGATGGCGTCGAATTTGGTGGGGGGGTCGTATGCTTCAAGGAAAGAACCTGCACAAAGAAGCCCACAGTCAAATTTGCGCGCCGGGGGAACCTATTCTCGCTTTGTTTCGACAAGCAAGGTCCTGTTGCCTTTTCTGGCGTTGAGTTTGGTGGCTTTGGTGGTGATCTGGCCGCGCTTAAATTCCGATCAAACCTTCAGTCTGGGCTTTTCATCGGCTCAATTGGCCGGGAAAACGCAACCCGGTATGGACAATGCCCGATATGTGGGCACCGATGAAAACAGCCAGCCGTATTCCGTAACCGCCGACTTGGCGCGGATTGTTTCCGAAGCCACCGGAGAAGTTGATTTGCAATTGCCCAAGGCCGACCTGACCATGGACGATGGCACTTGGTTGGTGCTGACGGCCGATACCGGGCGTTACATCGGTGATAACGGAACTTTGGAACTTGAGGGCGGTGTTAACCTTTTCCATGATACAGGTTATGAAATATCGACCGAACACTTGATTGTGTTTTTAAAGACGGGCATGGCCGAAGGTCACAAGCCAATAAGCGGCCACGGTCCGTTTGGCGAAGTGAAGGCCCAGGGCCTTAAACTTGTAGATAAGGGCCGCCTGATGTATTTCACAGGCCCGGCCCAGTTGATTTTATATACACCGAAAAACGGTGGGAGCGCGAAGTGATGATACGCATTTTTGTAGTGGTCTTGATGGTATGTGTTGGAATTTTGGCAGAGCTCAAGCCCAGCCCAGCCCTTGCCCAAGGCATGAATATGCAGGCTGGCAATGGCGAATTGCCGCTGACCATTGATGCGTCAGGCGGCATTGAATGGAATCAAAAGGAAAAAATATTTACCGCAGCGGGTCCCGCGACGGCGACGCGCGGCGACATGGTTTTGGACGCGGATGAACTGCGCGCCTATTATCGCGAAAATGCCAGCGGCGGCAGTGAAATTTTCCGCCTAGACGCCATTGGCAATGTCCGCATCACTTCTCCGGGACGCGTGGCGACGGGCGGTTATGCGGTTTACGATGTGGATAAATCTGTGATTGTGCTGAAAGACGGCAACCCGGTTAAACTGGTGGCGGGTGCAGATGTTATCACCGCCACGGGTCAATTGGAATTTTGGGATAAAAAAGACATCGCGGTGGCGCGCGGCAATGCCAAGGCCGTGCATTTGGACAAACGCATTCAGGCCGACGTCATGACCGCCCACTTTATTCAGGATAAGGCGGGCAAAACAGAAATCGGGCGGATCGAAGCCTTTGATAATGTGCGCATCGATACGGACAACGAACAGGTTTTTTCAGATCGGGCCGCGTATAACGTCCCCTCCGGGCTTGCGAGATTGACCGGTTCCGTTAAAATTAAGCGTGGAGATAACGTTTTAAACGGGTGCAGTGCGGATATTGATTTAAATACGGGCATAAATCGTTTAAACACATGTGAGGAAACAAAAGGTGCAAAAAATCCGCAAACCGGAACGACGCCGAAGTCGAGCCGTGTGCATGGCGTTTTGCAACCTCGTTCAAAAGAATAACATCTGTTAAAGAAAGACCAAAATACAGTATGGAAACACCCAAAGCCCCCTCAACACCGTCTTCCCGACCGGCCAAAGTTGCGCGCGGCGAAAAGGGTGCGTCTGGGCTGAAGGTGGTGTCGGATGTGAAAACCACACCTACACGTGGTCTGATCACAAACAACCTTGGCAAACGCTATAAAAAACGTCCGGTGGTGTCTGATGTGTCGCTGTCCATCCAGCGGGGCGAAGCGGTCGGGCTGTTGGGGCCAAACGGGGCCGGAAAAACCACGTGTTTTTATATGATTACAGGTCTGGTTCAACCCGATTACGGCAATGTCACGTTGGATGGTGAAGATATCACCAACCTGCCCATGTATCGCCGTGCCCGTCTGGGCATTGGCTATTTACCGCAGGAAGCTTCTATTTTTCGCGGGCTGAATGTTGAAGACAATATCCGCGCGGTGTTGGAAGTGGTTGAGCCCAAACGTGAGGTTCGCGAAGCCATGTTGGACAGTTTGCTGGCTGAATTTTCCATGACGCATTTGCGCCGCACGCCGTCCATGGCGCTGTCGGGTGGTGAACGCCGCCGTGTTGAAATCGCCCGTGCGCTGGCGTCAAATCCTTCGTTTATTCTTTTGGATGAACCGTTTGCGGGCATTGACCCGATCGCGGTGTCCGATATTCGCGATCTTGTCGGTCATTTAAAAAACCGTGGAATTGGCGTGCTGATCACCGATCACAACGTGCGCGAAACCTTAGATGTGATTGACCGGGCATATATTCTTCACAACGGAACCTTGTTGATGGAGGGTACGCCCGCAGACATTGTTGGCAACGAAGATGTTCGGCGTGTATATTTGGGTGAACGTTTTAGCCTGTAATTTGATTTTCATAGACTTAACAAAGAAAGGGGGTGCGACATGGCCATAGGCCCCCGTTTAGATCTGCGCCAGTCCCAGTCTTTGGTGATGACGCCGCAATTGCAACAAGCCATTAAACTGTTGCAACTGTCCAATCTTGAATTGCAAGATTATGTGGAACAAGAACTCAAAGAAAACCCCCTTTTAGAAGCCGATAGCTCGACCGTGACCGAAGCCGGTGAAGTGCGCGCAGAAGGCATTGATGAAATTGCCTCTGACGCAAAACCCGATGCCGAGCCTTTACCGGAAACTACAGATACCGCTGAAACCTTAGCCCGGGCCGCCGAAACCGGAGAAAATGTTGACGCGGGTCAATCCATGGATTCAGACGTTGATAATGACTGGAGCTCTGATACGCCCGGTGATGCTGTGGCGCCCGCTCCGGAAAGTCAGGCCTATGAAAGTTATGGATCGGGCGGTGGCGGCGGTGGCGGCGCAGGCGGGGGCGGTGATGATCTTCCGGGACTAGAACAGACCCTGGCCTCCGAAGAAACCATGCGGGAACATTTGCTGACCGAATTGGGCTTTTTGGTGTGCACGGCGGGGGATCGTCTGATCGGCGCTCATCTGATCGATATGTTGGACGAAGCGGGCTATTTACAAGGCAGCCTTGAAGGTTTAGCCGTTCGTTTGGGATGTGACATTGAAGACATCGAAGCCGTGCTTGGGGTTTTGCAAACCGTTGAGCCCACAGGGTTATTTGCACGTGATTTGGCCCAGTGTTTAGGTCTGCAGCTGAAAGAACGGGGGCGTTTAGACCCGATTATGCAAATCTTTTTAGAAAATCTGGACTTATTGGCTAAACGCGATTTGCCCGGTTTGATAAAAGTTTGTGGTGTGGATGAAGAAGACATCCAAGACATGGTCACAGAAATTCGCGAACTTGATCCCAAACCTGGGCGGCTGTTCAACCACGAAATCGCGCAACCGATGATCCCCGATGTGATGATGCGAGCCAAGCCAGATGGTGGCTGGGCCATTGAATTAAATTCTGAAACTCTGCCTAAAGTCTTGGTGAACAATACTTATTATGCCGAAATCAAAGGCGGTGCGATGTCCAAAGACGACCGGCGTTATATCCAAGATTGCCTGCAAACGGCGAATTGGCTGGTCAAATCCTTGCACCAACGGGCCACCACAATTTTAAAAGTTGCCACCGAAATTGTCAGTCAGCAAGACGCTTTTTTCCGCGAAGGCGTATCGGCCTTAAAGCCCTTGGTTTTGCGTGATGTGGCGGATGTGATTGAAATGCATGAAAGCACCGTATCCAGAGTCACGTCGAATAAATATATGGCGACCCCCAGAGGAATCTTTGAATTAAAATATTTTTTCACGTCTTCTGTGGGCGGTTCGGCGGGTGGAGACGGCCATTCTTCGGAATCGGTACGCCAACGCATCAAAATTTTAATCAACGAAGAAGAGCCTAAAAAAGTGCTATCGGACGATAAAATAGTCAAGCTTTTGAAGGCGGAAGGCATGGATGTGGCGCGCCGCACCGTCGCAAAATACCGGGATTCTCTAGGCCTGGCTTCATCGGTTCAGCGGCGTCGAGAAAAAACATCTAAGATTTGATGAACCCCATACTTATATGTGATAAAGTCTACCCCTTGACTTCACTGCCGGAGCACACTAACTTCCGCACCAATTCTGTGGTTATAGGTGTTTGGGGTCCGCTTCAAATGCTGAAGGACAGAACGAAAAATAGCTAAGAAATTAGCTCTGGATAAACCAAATTCACAGGATGTAGCCAGATAACAAAGTGTTGTGTGGCTTGGCATCCTTGATAAAAACCTAAGGACTCTGCTTTTCAATGGACATTACAGTCAAAGGAAAACAGATGGACGTGGGCCAAGCCCTACGCACCCATACTGAAGACGCCGTCGCTGCAGCCGTTAGCAAATATTTTGACCGCGCAATCGATTCCACCGTCACGTACTCAAAGGTTAACAGCGGATTTCATGTTGAAATCGTTGTTCATGCCGGACGTGGCGTAACCGTGCATGGCACAGGGGAAGCCGCTGAGGCTTACCCAGCCGTAGATGCGGCTTTGGAACGTGTGGCTAAGCAATTGCGTCGCTATCATCGCAAATTGGTTAACCATCATGCCAATGCATCCGATGAAATGCATGTTGCTCAATATGCTATTTTGGCGCAAAACGAAGAAGAAGAAGTTGCCGTTGAAGCCCATCCGGCCATCGTTGCCGAAATGGAACACAGCATTTCCACAATGAGCGTCAGCGATGCGGTTATGCGTCTTGACCTGGGCAACTTGCCCGTGGTGATGTTTAAAAACGGTGCACACGGTGGCTTGAATGTGGTTTATCGCCGCACCGATGGCAACGTGGGTTGGATTGATCCAGCCGTCGCGAGCTAAAGCATATCGTTTTTTCAATCGTATCTTGTTGGGCTGTGACTTTTTAAGTTGGGGACTTTAAGTATGGAAATCAGTGAATTGATGACCGTTGAAGGCGTAGAAGCAAACYTGCGCGCCACCAGTAAAAAGCAAGCCCTGCAAGAACTCTCTAAACGAGCGGCCGAGATTACGGGCGAACCTGAGCGGGTCATTTTTGATGTGCTGATGGAACGCGAACGTCTCGGCACCACCGGGGTGGGCAATGGCATCGCTATCCCCCACGGTAAGCTCGAGGGCTTAAACCGCCTATATGGTTTGTTTGCACGCTTGGAAACACCCATCGATTTTCAATCCATCGATGATCAGCCGGTTGATTTGCTGTTTGTTTTGTTGGCTCCTGAAAAAGCGGGTGCCGACCACCTTAAAGCTTTGGCTCGGGTATCGCGCTTGTTGCGCAACGAAGTGGCCTGCGAAAAGCTGCGCGGAACAGACACCAACGACGCATTATACCTCTTTTTAACAGAACAAGCGGCATCGCAGGCGGCATAGCCGCCGGGGATGCGTTTTTTTGTTAGACGGCTTGCGCCGTAAGAACGGCCCTCTCGGCCCGAGGCCTGTTCGGCCTAGTTTGAGTGCGTCCATCTCACATCACGATAGATTTTAAACTTTTGAGATATTTCGTCTTGAAGAGATAAAAAAAGGCCGCGCTTGCGGCCAACTGGGCCATTGAGGCCTCGAGCCGAATGGCCCGTTCTTTACGGCGAAGCCGTACTTCAAACAACGTCACTAAGTAAGCAAAGCTTACTTAGTGTACACTTAAAGCCTCAAGGTCGTTTTGACGAATGGTGATGATGGCTTCGTCACGGTTATTCATTTGTGCCAGTTCGGTGCCATCGGCGGCAAAAATGGCGTAAGCATGTCCATCAGCCCCACTCACGGGTTTGACGTAAGCGACATTTTCAAGCCCCCAAGAGGCGAGGTTAAAATGGGTGAGCCAGTGTTGTCCGGACTCAGAGCTTAAAGGTAAAAATGGAGGTGTATCATTTTCCATGGGCTTGGCTCCGGTGTCTTGAGTTTAGGCGGATCGGACTATAATTAAACGCCATTAACCCTAAGACACCGTTAAGACCTTGGTTATTTGTCTGGTCAGGCAAAATTATGAGGTGTCGACGTCAATCGTTTTGGCATCAGAACCGGGACCATTGCGGGCTTTTTCGATGGGRATGGTGCGCACTTCRACTTCGTGAAAAGGCCGTTCCAAATCGAYGTGCAAAAGYCCGTTRTCTAASGTYGCRCCGCTGATTTCRATGCCTTCGGCAACCACAAARGCGCGTTGAAATTGGCGTTTRCCAATGCCCCGRTGCAGGTAAATGCGGTCTTTGTCGTCTTCGCTGGGTTTGCCGCGCACCACCAATTGRGTGTCTTCGACGGTGACCGATAAATCGTCCATGGTAAAGCCCGCCACCGCAAGCGTGATGCGGAGCTTATATTCACCCGTTTGTTCGATATTGTAAGGCGGATACCCTTCACCGGCTTTGGTGGCGCGATCCAAGACGCGTTCCAAATGGTCAAAACCCAGCAACAGGGGGCTGTTGAAAGCAAAGTTACGAGACATCGTGCGTCCTCCTCTAAATGATGAGCGAGTTCTTAAATCATCCGGACCCCCGTTGGGGGCATCCACGTTCAGGTCCATGGCAATATGGCTCCCGAAAGGCTCTTATAAAGTGGGCGCGTTGTGGGGGTTTGTCAAATCTTGACTAGCTTAACAGCAAAGCATCATCGTCGATTTTGCTGCCTTTGACTTTTTCGAACATGTGCAACAGGTCTTCGACTTTCAGCCCTTCACGGTCTTTGCCGCTGACGTCTAACACCACCCGGCCTTCGTGCAACATCACCGTGCGGTTGCCGATGTCCAAAGCTTGGCGCATGGAATGGGTGACCATCAACGTGGTGAGGCGGCGTTCGGATACAATGTTGCGGGTGAGTTCCAAAACCGCAGCTGCCGTTTTGGGATCAAGGGCGGCGGTGTGTTCATCCAACAATAAAATTTTCATCGGTTGCATGGACGCCATCAACAAGCTGACCGCTTGGCGCTGGCCGCCGGACAACAATTCCATGCGGTCACCCAAACGGTTTTGGAGGCCAAGATCAAGGTGAGCAATTTTGTCTTGAAAGGTGCCGCGCAGGTCCGCATTCACCGAAGCCCCAAAGCCGCGTCTTTTACCGCGCGCATTGGCAAGGGCTAGATTTTCTTCAATCGTTAGGTTGGCGCAACTGCCGCCCAACGGGTCTTGAAACACCCGCGCCACCAATCCGGCGCGTTTGGCGGTGGGCCAAGCGGTGACGTCTTGCTCATCGATTAAAATTGCGCCGCTGTCGGGACGCAGTTCTCCGGCCAAGGCATTCAGGAAGGTACTTTTGCCCGCACCGTTTGATCCGATCACGGTGACAAAATCACCCTTGGGGATCACCAGATCAATGCCCCGCATGGCCGGGGTTTCCATGGCGGTGCCGGCATTAAAAGTGACGGCAATTTTTTTGACCTCGATCATTGATTATGCCCCCCCTTACGTTTGGACAAAAAGGGTATGCGCATACCGGGCAGAACCATCGCCAGCGTCACCAAAACGGCGGTGATCAGGTTTAAATCTTGAGCTTTCAGGCCGATCATGTCGGCGTTTAAGGCAAACGCCACAGCCAAACGATAAACGATGGACCCGATGATACAGGCCAAGGTCGCGCGAAACATGGTGCGCGTGCTCATCACGGCTTCACCGCCGATGACGGCGGCCAGACCCACCACAATCACGCCCACGCCCAAGGTCACATCTGCGGCCCCTTGGCTTTGCGCGAACAACGCCCCCGCCAAAGCCACCAAGGCATTACTGAGCGCCATGCCGCCAATGATATAACGGTTGGTGTGAATGCCCTGAGCATTGGCCATACGGGGGTTGACCCCGGTGGCGCGCATGGCCAAACCAATTTCAGAATTTAAAAAGCGATCTAGGGCCAGTTTAACAAGGATGACCAGCCCAAATAAGGCGATCGGCAAAACGATATAAGACGGTGTGTCCAAGGCTTCCAAAGGCGTGAACACCGTGTTTTCGCCCAGCAACGCGATGTTGGGGCGCCCCATGATGCGCAGATTAATGGAATACAAGGCGATCATGGTGAGGATCGACGCCAACAGGTGTAAAATCTTTAAACGCACATTCAGCCATGCGGTGACGATGCCGGCTCCGGCCCCGGCCACGGCCGCCATAAAGGAGGATAGAAAAGGATCATAGCCATTCACGATCATCACGGCAGCAACGGCGGCACCTAGGGGAAAGCTGCCATCCACCGTTAAGTCGGGAAATTGCAAAATGCGAAACGATATGAAGACGCCAAGGGCCACGAGGGCGAACAACAGTCCGACTTCGATGGCCCCTAAAAATGCAATCTGGCTCATGGCTAAACCCTAACGAATAACTTCTTTGGCTTCGCTGATCAGCTTTTTAGATAAGGTGACCTTTTGAGATTTAGCGGATTTAAGGTTGAGGTAAAGATCGGTTTTGGCCACGCCTTCGATCGCCATGGAACCGGGTTTCGCGCCTTTAAGAATTTTCACGACCATGTGGCCCGTTTGCCGGCCAATGTCATAATAATTAAAGCCAGCGGCCGCGACCGCACCGCGTTTGACCGAATCAGTGTCGCCCGCCAAAACCGGAATGTCGGCATCGTTGCCGACTTTAACCACGGCTTCGAATGCGGAAATCACGGTGTTGTCGGTGGGAATGTAAATTGCGTCCACCTTACCAACCAAGGACCGCGCGGCGGCCAGAACTTCACCCGATTTTGTGGCGGATGCGACGGTCACGCTCATGCCGATTTTTGGCGCTTCGGCTTCGATCAGTTTGACCAAGGATACAGAATTCGCTTCGCCCGGATTGGTGATCACGCCCAAACGTTTGGCATTTGGAACGACCCGTTTGACCAAAGCCATGTGCGCGGCAATCGGTGTCATGTCGGTGACGCCCGTGACGTTTTTGCCGGGCTTCATCATATTCGAAATCAATTTAGCACCGATTGGATCGGTGACCGCGCTGAAGACTACGGGAATGGTTTTGGTATTGGCAATTACGGTTTGTGCGGATGGTGTTGCGATGGCAACAATCACGTCCGGCGCATCGCCGACAAATTTCTTGGCGATTTGGGCGGCGGTGGCGGCATTGCCCTGCGCACTTTCAAAGGACCATTTTAAGTTTTTGCCTTCGATGTAGCCGGCTTCGGCCAGAACATCCTTCACACCTTTGCGCACGGCGTCCAGCGCCGGGTGTTCTACAATTTGTGTAATCGCGACATGTTTTTCGGCCGCAAAAGCAGATCCGGTGATGCCTAAAGAGACGACAGTTGAGAGAACGGCCAAGCCGATGCGCATTGATTTCATTGTATTTACCCCTTAGGTACTCGGTTCGATTTCTAGTTCTTCACAGCCGTAATGAAGCGTACCTAAACTCGGGTGGCATTGGCAATGTTTTTTATCTTTAAAAACTCTGTTTGATTTCGAAAAATAATCGATCATTATTGCCGATACCGCTGAACGGACTGCGGGTGCCATCGTGGTAGGCAACCACGCCGCCGGTAACGCTGAGCGCATCCTTGATATCGTATCCAACCGAAAGCCTGGAAAATCCACCGCCCRTGGYCAGCGGTGATATGCGGGTTGTTARCGCCGTCACATGCAGGCGTTCCCGCATATAATCTCCGGCAAAACGCAGGGCATATTCTTGGGAGTTTTCTTTCAAGCCTTCCGCAACCAAAGCGGGGCTCCAGTTGTGCAGGTGACGATTGACAACTTCGAAACTGAGGCTGGCATCGGGTAGACCCGTGAATTCAACACCGGCCAAAACATCGCTGCGGGTGAAGTCTTTGCCCGGATCGCCCAGAGTTTGTAGGCCGGAGGTCWGGGCGGCCTCGCCYTTGATCAACCAATTGCCCAAAGCCACATCGGCGGTGATGCCCAACATATTGACGCGGGAATGGCGGATGCGATTGACACCGTTTACGGTTTCTTTGTGCCCGGCATCGTTATAGATGTTTGCCGCGTGAAACGATAAATCCCAACCGGAAAAATTACCCCGTAAACTCGCGGCAAATTCGGCGTTGCCAAAGCCATCCGTGGGAATATCATTTTGCGGCGCGGTGCCGTTGGTGATGTCATAGGGACTGTTTGACGGAGCCAAGCGGCTAAACCGGATGTGTGGAATCACCATGGCGGTGGCTATCCACGGCCCGGTAACATAATCGGCGCGTATCATGGCGAGCGGTAAACGCAAATCTTCGATATCGACCATGCCGATTTCGCGGCGGTCCAAAGGATTAACAACGTCGACCACACGGAGATTTTCAGAGGTCCCCCAGACAACGATTTGACGACCAACGGTGAGTTCTAGGTTGTCGGTTAATTCGGTGCCTAAATAAACTTCGCCAAGGTTGATGTCTTGTTCGAACGAGCTTTTAACCGCAGCGGCATAATCGTTGCTGCCGCGCATTTGATAGATCGTTTCGTGGGCCACGGAAATTTCGGCCACCACGCGCACAGGGACGGACAAGGTATCGGGGAAGTTTCCCTTCACCTTAAAAGAAACCTTGGGCCGGGCACGACTGAAGCCCCGGTAATCCGCGTCGCCAACAGCCGGTGCGGGTTGTGCAAAATCATAGGCCACGGCAAACGAAGCAAACCCGGATAAAGTCCACGGCGATATGTCAGCTTCTTGAACGATGACTTGGGTCGGCGTGGGATCAGAATCAAAGCCGCCCAAAGCATCATCCAGTTCGTTATCTAGGGCAGGACTTTGTACAGGCTCATCAAAGCCGCCCAAAGCGTCTTCGAGCGATTGCGCGAACGCAACCGATGGTGAAGACAGCGTGAAGCTTAAAGCCGCACAAAACAGAACGGAACGTTTCATGGTCCTTACAGGCCTTTTTCCAAACGGCGCAGCGTAAACATATTATCTTTTAAGTCTTGGTTATATTTGATGTTTGAAAACGTCAGTTCCGTTTTGTGTTCGGTCACTTTGTTTTTCTTGGTGGTCATGGACATCGCGGTCACCGTCCAAACCCCATCAATTTGTTCAAGACCCGTAACGTCCAGGTACTTTAATTTTTTGCCCGTATCGGTCCAATGCACGGCGCGCACCACCACAAAATTATCTTGGCGCACAAATAAGATGGATTTTTTGTATCCGGTCTCGGCGGCCTCTGCGCGGGTTTTGGGCAAGGATTCAATCACCCACGTTTTGTGGTTGCGGACTTCGGCTTCTTTGAGAATTTTAAACGTATAAGCATCTAGGTTTCGGCGCGTCATATCGGAATAATTAAAGTCCGATCCCATGAAGCTTCCCGATTTGTCGGTGCTGGCGATGCGCTTGGTTTTTTTCAAGGCGGGCAAAAACAACCACTGATCATCGTCTTTTTCAAAGGCATCATAATCATAGGTTAAAAAGGCCGTATCTTTGACGTCCGCAGGCGAAAGAAAAAACATGATGCTGCGGCGATCTTCATCACCATTACCGACGATCAAATCTTTATCAAAGGTTTTAATTTTGCGCACGCGGTGATCGCCGTTTTTATCGATCATCAACATCTGCATTTCGGAAATACGATTGTTGCCATCATCACGATCATCAACTTTGGTGACGATTTCCCGCGCGGTGAGTTCCGCACCATTCACCGCTTGGGCTGTCATGGTCAGGGCAAAAGCGGCAAGAGCAAGAGTTATTATTTTCATAGCTTTAAATCCAATTCTTTAAGTCCAGATCAAAAATCTGAATCATCGGGGAGGATGTGAGTTTTGTGCAAAATAGCCATCAGCGCGGGGGCCAAAAACAAATCTGCCAGCAAGGCCAGAATAATTGACAGGGCGACCAGCCAACCAAAATTAATCAGGTTCGATAACGTGGACATCATGTAAATGATAAAGCCCAGCGACAGAACAATGGTGGTAACCATCATGGCGCGGCCGGTACCCAGCAAAGTTTCGGTTACGGCGCTTTGCACGTTTCCGGATTTTTGATGGTAACGGCGATAGTTGTGCATGAAGTGAATGGTATCATCCACCGCCAAACCAATCGCAATGGCCCCGATCAACATGGTGAACAGGTCTAAGGGAATTCCGAACCAGCCCATGATGCCAAGGGTGATGATGATGGGGGATAGGTTGGGAATCATACTGATCAAACCAATGCTGGGGCTGCCCAAAAAGATCATCATCATGGCGGTGATGACCACGGCGGCGATCACATAACTTTCGGCCATGGAAAAAATCGTGGCTTCCATGGTGCGCCCTAAAAGCGCGTTCATGCCGGTGACCGTGATGTCTACGTCGTCGCCCAATACGGCGCGAAATTCAGCAGTGATTTGCTCATCTATGTCTTGCAGATGAATGGCATCCGCCCACGGCATTTTGATGGTGAAGCGGGCCTTTCTGAATTGGCTATCGACAAAATCTTCCATGTCGTCAGACCCGGAATTTTCAAACAGGAACAGTTCTTGGGCGATCAAGTCTTTGTCGGTGGGAATAGAATAATAAGCATCGTCGTTGGCATGTAATGCGCGATTGGTTTCTTTGATGATGTCGGCAAGGGACAAAGCTTTGCCGACCGAGATATAGTCGCTGTCGAAATCCAAAATATCGGTGCCMAGTTTRTCCAGYCCRGCWARAATTTTYGGATCRTACAGGCCATTGACYTTTTTKGTATCGATCACAACTTCGATGGAACTGGCCCCTTTAAKGCGGTCGTCGATCAATTCAATGGCCTGGCGAGATGGCTCGGACGGAGCTAGCCAATCAAACGGTTTGTGGGAAAATTTTAATTGTGTCAAACCCGCAATCGCCATCACCAAAATAACCGCAGTAAAAGCCAAAACGAAGTTGGCGCGGGTCACGGAAAATTTTGAAATCGATTTTAAAAGATCATCCATGCGTTCGTGCCGTTTATGGGCGCGGCCGCTGGATTTTGCTTTTAACGGCAACAGGGTCAAAGCGGCGGGCAACAGGCTGAGATTTAAAAACAACGAAAGCATAATACCCAACGCGGTGATCAGGCCAAGGTCGGCAACCGGGGCAACTTCGGCCCCGGAAAAAGACGCTAAACCTGCGGCGGTTGTCACCGAAGTCATGACGATGGGGAGGCCCGAATGACCCATGGTGTAAATCACGCTGTCTTTACGGCTGTGACCGCTTTGCACATGGCGAAAGAAAATCGCCAAAAAGTGCACGGCGGCACCCACGCCAACSGCCAAYAAAAAKGATGGCAAAATTTGCATYGGCAARGTGAAGGCGCGCCCGGTCAACGGCAACAACCCAAGCGTCCCCAAGACCGATAAGATCACGATGATCAACGGTAAAATCACGCCGGACGGGCGACGAAACATGATGAACAAAACAATGCCGATGACGCCG
>NVSZ01000063.1 GCA_002732845.1 Rhodospirillaceae bacterium | reverse complement strand
CAATACTTGGTATTTTTCCTGCATACGTACCGCAAATCTTAGGTTTTTTTATCAATCAACCCAACACAAACATCTTTTCGCGGCGAAACCAGCGCGCCGCCAACAAGAATATCAGGCCCGCCGCAATCAATGTGCTGCAGGTGGCGATCACCATGTGGCGAGGGTCTAAGGCTTGTTCAGATATCAATTGGCTGATCAAGACCATTTGCCCAAACACCGGCAAAGCCACTAAGATGTCCGATGGATTGATGGGCTGAAACACCATCACCATGCCCGGCAGGGCCGGCACCAAAGGCAACAGGCCTAAATAAATCTGTGCCTCTTTCATGGATTTGGTGATCACCGCGATAGCCATCTGTAACGCCACCGCAATCGCCATCAGGGGCATGGCAATGGCGATGATAACCACAAACACGCCCCAATCGGGGGGCTGGACCAGTGCGGCGGAACTGCCCGCGGCCAAACTTAAAAAGCCCTTGAACGCCGACACATTCACAAGCGTGGTGACAAACGTAAAGGCCAACGCCGCCCCTGATTTTGCCAACAACAAAACCCAACGTTCCACCGGGGCCAGCAACAATGGTTCTAAGGCCCCGCGTTCGCGTTCGCCGACGGTTGAATCAATCGCCAAATGCACCCCGCCCAAAAAGATCATGAAAATAATCAGCGGCGGAATCATGTTGTAAAAAAAGACCGCGATATTGGCATCGCGCGCTACGTTGGTTTTTTTCATTTTAATGGGCGCGGCATAATCTTTGGGCAACCCCGCCGCCATCGCCCGCGCCCCGGCCAGCTTTGCATTGTAACTGCTGATCACATCGGTCAGGCGCACCGTAGCCCGTAGATTATCCGCGCGCCCAAGATTTGTGATGAATTCAACGGTGAAGTTTTCAGAGGTCTTCGCATCACTGGGGATCACCAAAACCACCGGCAAACGCCCTTCGCGAACAAAAGCCTTTCTGATTTCAGGGTCGCCGGGAGCCCCGACAATTTCGATATTGTTATCGCGCAAATGTTCGGCCAACGCCGGCGCATTTTCCACACCCACCACGGGGATGCTTAAAGGCCGTTGTTTATAATCTCCGCTCAACGTATTGCCCGCCATATACAGCCCCGCCGCCACCAACAACGGCCCCAACAACGGATAGATCAAGGCCAGCGTTAAGGACCGCCGATCACGCGCGTGATCGCGGATTTCTTTTAAAAATACGGTGCGCAGGCGGCGGCTCCATCCGGTCATGCGGCCGCGCCTTGCAACGCCCCGGCCTTGACCAGCAAGCGTACAAACACTTCTTCTAAATCATCGGTCCCCGCAAGCTCACGCAACTCATCGGGCGAGCCTTCGGCAATTTGACAGCCGTCGGCAGCAATGATCAGACGATCACACAGCGCCGAAACTTCGCTCATGATATGGCTGGAAATCAATATGCAATGTCCTTGGCTTTTCATTTCATTGATCAGTTCGCGGACGGCCCGGGAACTCATCACGTCCAATCCATTGGTCGGTTCATCCAAGATCAAATTTTTAGGGCGATGCACCAAGGCCCGGCCCAACGCCACTTTTAATTCCTGACCCCGAGAAAAACCCTTGGCCCGGCGATCGGCAAAATCCGCCATGCCCAGGCGTTCAATCAGGTCTTCAATATCGGATTCTAAATCACGGCCCGACGCCCCGTGCAATTGTCCAAAATAACGGATGTGTTCGCGCGCGGTCAGGCGCGGATAAAGGCCACGCACATCGGGCAAGACACCTAAGTTACGCTGCGCCCCCATGCGGTCTTGGCTGACATCAATGCCATCCACCCACGCGGTGCCCGCGTCCGCAACCAATAATCCATAAACCACGCGAAAGGCGGTGGTTTTTCCTGCCCCGTTGGGACCGATCAGGCCCGTGACTTGTCCGTCAGGAGCCTTGAAAGTTAATCCTTTTAACGCCTGAACCTCGCCAAAGCTTTTCACAAGGTTCTGAACTTCAATCACTTAAAGGCACCTGTTCGCACATTCGTCCGCCAAGGATTTGAACGCCCGACTGGCCACCGCAACCATGGAAATATCGGTGATGTCTGCGGCCCAAAGTTCCGTCAGCAATTGCTGGGTGCGTTCAATGGCCTCGCTGTGGTCGGCAAGCCAGGCCTCCATGGCTTTGGACAAATCTTTGGTCGACTTGGCCTTGTCCAAAACGTGCCCCGTGAGCAACACCTGATGATTAAACAGTTCTTCGACCAAAGCCGAAACCGCCAATTTTTGCCAGTGGGTGGTGCCATTTAAACCTTCGCATGCGCTGCGCAACTCGCCCAAACGGAATTTCAGGCCCACCGCGTAATACAGCTTGGCCACTTCGCAAACCTTCAGTTTGCGTTGTTCGGCCAACACCACAATATCCCCACCGGAGGCCAAATACGTTAGACCGGCAATCGCAAGGGATAGGTTTTTAGGCACACCTTTGTCTAGATAAACTTGAGCTCGTTTTTGATGGTCCAACCGATTGGCCGGAGGCAACACGACATCTAAGCCCGCGGCCAAACTGACAATGCCATCTTGGAAACGCGCCACTGTTTTATCCATGTTGATGGGCGTATCACCATTGCGCAGCATCCAAACCGCACCGCGTTCAACCAGCGTATTAATCGCCAAGAACATCGCTGTTTGAATGCTCGCCGGGACTTTGTTATCCAAAGATTCGATGTGCGCCCACAAGGCCCGTACACCGAAGGATTCCCGAGTGACGATAAAGGCCCGCGCAATTTCGGCGGTTTCCATGCCGGTTTTTTCAGCCACCTGCGTCACAAACGTGCCCCCCACCCGGTTGATCATAGAGTTGGTCACGCGGGTCGCGACAATTTCTCGGCGCAGGCGATGTTCGGAAATACCCTTGGCATATTTTTTATGCAACGGCGTGGGGAAATAGCGCGTCAAATCTTGGGTCAGCAAATCATCATCGGGTAAATCAGAGGCCAATAATTCGTCAAACAACCACAATTTTGCATACGACATCAGCACCGAGACTTCGGGTCGGGTGAGGCCCAGACCCTGTGCCATACGTTCGAGCAAAGTTTCATCGTCAGGCAAAAATTCGACGGCCCGGTTCAGACGATTAAGTCTTTCCAACATCCGCATCAAGCGAATTTGATTGTCCGCTTGGTCCACTCCACGGGCTTGAATCATGGAAATGGCTTGGGTTTGTTCATAATTATCCCACAACACCAATTTGCCAACTTCGTCGGTCATGCTGGCCAGCAAAGTATTGCGGGCTTTGGGCGTCAGCTTTTTTTGTTGGACCTGAACGTCTAATAAAATTTTGATGTTAACTTCATGATCCGAACAATCAACGCCCGCAGAATTATCAATAGAATCCGTATTCAAACGGCCGCCGTTTAAGGCATATTCAACGCGGGCGCGTTGGGTGGTTCCAAGGTTGGCACCTTCGCCCAGAACCTTGGCGCAGAGGTCCGAACCATTAATACGAATGGCATCGTTGGCGCGGTCACCCGCATCTGCATGAGTTTCCGTGGAGCTTTTGATATACGTGCCAATGCCCCCAAACCACAACAAATCCACATCTTTTTTCAAGATCAAGGTCAGCAAATCGTTCGGCGGAAGTTTATCAACCGTGACTCCAAACAGTTTTTTCATTTCCGCGCTCAGCTTGATCGATTTTGCACTGCGATCAAACACACCACCGCCCTTAGAGATCAGCTTGGCATTATAATCGGTCCAGCTGGACCGCGGCAAATCAAACAAGCGTTGGCGTTCTTTCAAGGATTTTGCGGGATTGGGTTCGGGGTCAATAAAGATGTGCATATGGTTAAACGCAGCCTGCAAGCAAATATGTTTACTGAGCAACATGCCGTTACCGAACACATCGCCGGACATGTCGCCAACCCCCGCCACCGTGAAGTCTTCGTTTTGCGTATCCACGCCCATTTCACGGAAGTGACGTTTAACAGATTCCCAGCCACCCTTGGCCGTAATGCCCATTTTTTTATGGTCATAACCAACGCTGCCGCCCGACGCAAATGCATCGCCCAGCCAGAATTTATATTCCAGCGAGACCGAGTTTGCGATGTCGGAAAATGTTGCCGTGCCTTTGTCGGCGGCAACCACTAAATAAGGATCGTCATCATCCAAACGCACCACGTCCTTGGGCGGTAAAACGCGGCCTTTGGCATCGAGGTTGTCGGTCAGATCCAACAGGCCGCGAATAAAGGTTTTATAACAGCGGATGCCGGCATTGATAAAGGCATCGCGACCCTGATCGGCGGCGGGTGGGGTTTTCATCACAAAGCCACCCTTTGATCCAACCGGAACGATGACCGCATTTTTAACTTGTTGGGCTTTGACCAGACCTAAAACCTCGGTGCGGAAATCTTCACGCCGATCCGACCAACGCAAGCCCCCACGGGCAACTTTGCCAAATCGCAAATGTATGCCTTCGACGTCTGCGGAATACACAAAGATTTCAAATTTAGGGCGCGGCAAAGGTAAATCGTCAATGTCTTGGCTCGACAATTTAAAGGACAACCAGGCTTTGGGCTGGCCATCTGTATCGGTTTGATAAAAGTTAGTCCGCAAGGTGGCATTTACCAAATTGACAAAACGTCTGAGGATTCTGTCTTCGTCCGCGCTGCTGACGTCTTCCAACAGGGATTCAATTTTTTTGCGAAGCCGCGTGACTTTACGCGCCGCGGTATCTTGGGCGGTGGGATCAAACAGGGCACAAAATAAATCCACAATGGCCCGAGCCACGGCACCATTTTCACGCAAGGTCAAAGACATGTAGTCTTCGGAAAAAGCAATTCCAGCTTGGCGCAAATATTTAGTATAGGCCCGCAAAATTGTCACTTCACGCCACGATAGACCCGCCACTAAAATTAAGGCATTTAAGGAATCGCTTTCCATGTTGCCTTCCCAAATGTGGTCAAAGGCCTGATGAAAATGATGGCGAATATCGTGGGCCGTGCCATGCAATTGACCGCGCGGTTCCAAGCCAAAATCATGAATGACGATTTTGTATTCGGACTCTTTTGGGCGCACTTTATAAGGAATTTCTTCGATCACGCGCAGGCCTAAATCTTCCAACATGGGTAACACATCGGACAAAGCCGCCGAACGCCGTGGATGATAAATTTTAAACCGCATGGGCGGTCCATCTTGGGCATTTTGTTCGTACAGATTTAAACCCAGCCGTCCATATTTGTACGTTGGTTCAATACGGTTAATATCATCTAAGGTTTGCAGTGAATCGTAATGGTCTTCATAGCCGCGTTCAAACGCATCTTTATAGCTCTCTAAAAGACGCATACCTTCCATTTCTCCGTGGGCATCAACCAGCACACCGCGCAAATGATCGGTCCA
This sequence comes from Rhodospirillaceae bacterium, assembly GCA_002732845.1. GTDB lineage: Bacteria > Pseudomonadota > Alphaproteobacteria > Rhodospirillales > Magnetovibrionaceae > JANLGW01. The sequence continues at coordinate 10,968 of NVSZ01000063.1, read as the reverse complement.
CGATTGCGCCAATTCCGTTAAGGTTTCTTCCAAACGGGATCGATCAAAGTTCGGAATTTTTCCGGGATTGGTTTTAATCACCAGATGCAGCCGCGCCAAGGGATCATCGCCCAAGGTCGCGTAATGCGAAACCACATGGCCATTAAAGGCCTTGGACAGCACATCTTGCATTTTGCACCGAAGATCGGTGGTATAGCGATCTCTGGGCAAATAGATTAAGCAACTCATAAAACGTTCAAAATCATCCCGGCGCACAAACAACGCCAACCGTTGACGATCCTGCAAACGCAAAATGCCCAAACTGGTTTCCAGCAATTGTTGATCCGAAGACTGAAACAATTCATCTCTGGGGAAGGTTTCTAAAATATTCAAAAGAGTTTTGCCGGCGTGGCTGTTCGAGGCCAAGCCCGCCGCATCAAAGGTCTTTTGTAATTTACGACGCAACAGTGGAATATCGCGCACGCTGCGTTGATACGCGGCGGCGGTAAACAGACCAAAAAAGACCCGCTGGCCAATCACCTGACCTTTGCTGTCTAAATGTTTGATACCGATTGAATCCATATACACCGGACGATGGACTTTGGATTTGAGGTTTGATTTCATCACCACCAATAAATCATCATTGCCCAAAAAGGCCCGGACTTCCGGGGGCATTTTYCCCATGGTGCGCATGTCCAARGCSACMCGRTCMGGATCGCTTAARATKCCAAGRCCGCTGTCTTYCAAAACMACCGCATGRGCYTTTGGGCCTTTGCCGACAAATTTATATTCACGGTAGCCCAAAAAGGTAAAGTTATCGTCGTGAATCCAACGCAGGAAATCACGGACTTCGGAAATTTCATCCAGCGGTATGTTCGCGGTCAGGGTTTCCAGTTCGTCAATCAATTCGCCCAAACCATTGCGCATAGTGCGCCAATCTCTGACCGCCATGCGGACTTCGTCTAAGGCTTCTTCTAGACCCTTGGCAATCGCAGCATGGGCGGATGCGGGTTGTTCATCAATTTGGATATGGATAAAGCTTTCGCCCAAAATATCGGCATCAGCGCCCAAAGCCCCCGGTTCGATAATTCCAGACATCAATCCTTTTTTGGTGCGGCGCACACGTATGATGGGGTGAATCGCCAAATGTACGCCAAGGCCTTGGCTGTTGATTTCGGCGGTGATGCTGTCGACCAAAAACGGYGTGTCATTATTAATGACTTCGACCACCGTATGACCCATTTCCCARCCATCMKYYTGTTCATCYGGATTAAAAACCCGMACYAGCGTYTTTTKATTTTTWCGGRTGMGCCCTGTTTTTAAATGRTGYASCGCCARTTTKGCTAAGTCYTYKGGATCATGRGCTTGAATTTCATCCARSACCARATGACTRAAATATTGTTTAACAAAGGATTTAATATGTGGTTTTAAAGTTTTGTCGGCCAGCTTTAAAGCCAGGGCTGAAATTTTTGTAATGATGCGAGAATGTTTAGCTTTTTCGGAGGAAATTGTTTTTGTCGTTTTAGCCATATCAGTGCGCCTCGTTCTTGCTGGTTTCAGCTGATCCAAAAGACCATTTTAAAACGAAGACCCTAGCGATTGGGTCCATACTCTTTTWATAASYAAAGAGCGTACGAGAACCTTAAGCTGTTGGCTATTAAAATTTAWWMNAAKMWMGRMYTTAAAAAAAGACACAAAAAAACCGAGCCAAGGCTCGGTYRTTTTTKGCTTYGTYYATTTTCTTTTCRRGGTRTGAAAAGAARAAGATGGAGCGGGCGAKGMGATTCGAACKCMCGACCCCAACCTTGGCAAGGTTGTGCTCTACCCCTGAGCTACGCCCGCTTNAACCATCTTTGTRAAGCGGGGCGATCATACCCAGCCATTCTTGCTTTGCAAGCCCTCTTTTACATTTTTTTAATAACGGCTACATTTATCAACAATTAGATCTTTACCTACAGACCCAAAAGCCCCAGAAATCATGACTCCAGAAGACCTTTTTGAACTTTTATCCACCTTAAATATTTCTATCAAAAGACATAACCATGCGCCCCTTATGACCGTCGAAGACAGTCAAAATCTGCGCGGTGATATTTCGGGACACCATAGCAAAAATCTTTTTCTCAAAGATAAAAAGAAAAAACTATGGTTGGTGGTGTGCGATGAAGATTTAAAAATTGATTTAAAAGCTTTGCGCTTGCGCATTGGTGCCGCCGGACTTTCGTTTGCTTCACGCGAACTTTTGCAGGATGTTTTGGGTGTTCAGCCCGGATMGGTCACCCCGTTTGCCATCGTTCACGATTGCGCCGGCCAAGTTCAAGTGGTTTTAGACTTAAAACTGGCGCAAACGGATCAGGTCAATTTTCACCCCTTGACGAACACACAAACTCTAACCATTTCTGGACCAGACTTGTTAAAATTCTTAACCGTACACAATCATAAGCCCATCTTGATTGATTTTTTTAAGCAACCGTCTTAGGGTCCCTTTCATGAGCAACATTATTATTGATCCCAATGCCCCCATTCCTGATCAAGATTCCCCGCAAAAACCGGGCCTTGATCTTGGCCCCAACGCGCCTCCCGCCACCGCACAAAGTGCGGTGATTGACGGCAGTACGGATACCTTTGCCCAAGACGTTGTCGAGCCCTCAAACCAACACCCCGTCATTGTGACGTTTTGGTCCCCCGAAAGCGAACAGTCGATCACGCTGAACGAGGTTTTGCAAAAACTGGTTTTACGCGCCGGGGGCTTGGTCAAAATGGTCCGCATGAATGTGTATGAAAATCAGGCTTTGGCCCAACAATTGCGCGTCCAGGGCGTGCCAACGGTTTTCGCTTTTAAAGACGGCCGCCCCACAGAGGCTTTTTCGGGTGCCCAAGGCGAAGCCCAATTGCAGATTTTCATCGATAAGTTAATCGGTGATGCCAAACCACCGCTCGAAGCGGCGATGGAACATGCCGCCGAGCTTTTAGGCGAAGGCCAATGGGCCGAGGCCGAAGATATTTACACCACCATCTTAGAAGAAGATCCAACCTTCATCCCCGCTTTTGCCGGCATCATCCGCGCCATCGCGGTCTCTCAGGACTTCCCGCGAGCGTACGAGATGCTCAAGCAGCTTGATCCAAAAAGACGCAATGCTCCAGAGGTTCTGCAGGCCGTATCCGCCCTAGAACTGGCCGAACAAGGGGCCGGGGCTGATCCTTCTGAAACAAGCGACCTTGAAAAACGTGTGCAGGCTGAGCCTAATAATTTGGACATTCGGTTTGAATTGTCTCAGGCTTTGTTTGCCCAAGAGCGGGTCGAGGACGCCATCGACCAGCTGTTGGAAATCGTCCGCATCAATCGCGATTGGAACGACCAGGCCGGGCGCAAACAACTGATCAAGGTTTTCGAAACCATCGGTTTGACAGACCCGCGAACCATCGAGGCTCGCAAGCGTTTGTCTGCGGTGCTCTTTTCGTAAAGTTTGAGGACAAATCATGACCAGCGTCCGCGCCCCTTTGCAATTGCCCAGCACCATCGCGCTGTTTCCTTTGAACGGAGTGGTGTTGTTGCCGCGCGGACATGTGCCATTAAATGTATACGAGCCGCGCTATATCAATTTAATCGATGATATGTTGGGCCAAGATCGTTTGATCGGTATCATTCAGCCGCGCGCCGTGTGCACCGATCCGATCCCCAATGACGAACCTTTGTACAGCGTCGGCACGATTGGCCGCATTGTTCAATTTTCCGATCCCGGCGATGGTCGCTATCACATCACGATTGAAGGCATATCGCGGTTTCGCCTGCTCGATACGGCTTTATCAGACGACCCCATTGATCAAAGCCGTGGATATCGCATGGCCACAGTTGATTTTTCGGAATTCCAAGACGATATGAATTCCACAAATGATATTGATGGACCGCACAAAGACCGTGTGGTGAAGCTGATGCAGAATTATTTCAACGCCAAAGAGATTGAGGCCGACTGGGAAGCCATTGCAGAGGCCCCCTATGAAGCGCTGGTGTCGTCCTTGGCTATGACCTGCCCGTTTGAGCCCACCGAACGCCAAGCCTTGTTAGAATGTAATACACATCAAGACCGCGCGAATATGTTAATATCTTTGTTTGAAATGCATGGTAATGAGGGCTCAAGCCCCCCAACTGTTAAGCATTAACCCCAAAAAGGTCCCTGAAATGCCGCACCCTCAAAATAGCGTTGATCCCAAGCTGTTGGAAATTTTAGTCTGTCCCCTGACCAAAGGACCGTTAAAATTTGAGTCCAAGACGCAAGAATTGATCAGCGAAAAAGCAGGTCTGGCCTATCCCATACGTGATGGCATCCCCATTATGTTAGAATCCGAAGCAAGAGAGCTCACATGAATAAACCGTCTAGAGATTTTCGCCAACAACACACCCCCACCGAGATCCGCCTGAATCGCGATAACGCGAGTTTGGATGTTGATTTTGAGGACGGCAAGAACTTTTCCATTCCCATCGAATTGCTGCGCGTTGAAAGCCCCTCGGCCGAAGTTCAGGGTCATTCCGCAGATCAGAAAAAATGGATTGGCGGCAAGCGCGGCGTGATGATCACCGAAATCAATCCCATCGGTAATTATGCCGTTGCCATCGTTTTTGATGATGGCCATGACAGCGGCTTTTACACGTGGGACATCCTGTATCGCTTTGGCGAGCACCAAGACGCCATGTGGGCCATGTATTTGGACGAAATCAAAGCCGCTGGCCTCAGCCGTGATCCGGATGAGACGGCTAAACCCGCGCCGCAACATACGCCCTATACAGAAGGCACAACGATCCTCAACAAGCCTGATTCATAGTCATTGATGAAGTTTTATTTTGTTTCGTCCTTCATTTTTAGCAACGTACAGGGCAGCGTCAGCGTTAGAGATAACCTTTGCCAACGGTGCATTATGATCCTTAAACAAAGCCACACCGATACTGGCCGTAAGGTTAATTTTTCCCTTTGGAGTTAAGATGCTGGCCTGTTCAATGGCCATGCGCAAGCGCTCGACCAGAGTGGTTGCCGCCGTAGCTTTGGTTTCGGGCATGATCACGGCGAATTCCTCACCGCCAATGCGGCCAATGATATCGGTTTCTCTCAGCGTTGCTGTAATAATCTGACCAACCGATTTTAACGCCACATCACCGGTATCGTGGCCCCATGTATCGTTGACCGCTTTAAAATGATCGATATCGATCATCGCAATCGCGTAAGAATGTTCATACCGTCGAGCTTGAACATCGATGACCTCGGCATATTCTAAAAAGGCGCGACGATTGTTCAGGCCCGTCAAGGCATCGGTGCGCGCTTGATGCTCTGCGTATTTAATGGCCTCATGCAATTCTTGGGTTCGTTCTAAAACCTGACTTTCCAAATCCCTGTTAAGGTCACTCAGGTCTTTTTCACTTTGTTTAGATTTGTCCAAGGCCGCCGCAAGATGATGGTTGGACATGGATATGGCGGCAATGGACGCGGCCATAGACATGATCACCACAAACAAATACGTAATCCATGTGGGCAGGTATTTCGGAGCTACGGTAAAATCGATCGTAAAGACCCTGCCGCCAAAGATAAAACTAAACGCCGTTAAAACCATCGCAAGCACGACAAACACCGCGCACAGCACACCAACCCGTTTACCAAACAAGATGGTTGCCATTACGGGAGTGGCAAGGATCAGGGGGTTGGCCCCGGCGACNATGCCAAAGTTCCAAAACCCCACAAGGCCAAGAATAAAAAAAATGCCAATGATCGCCCCAGCCCGAATAGTATAGGGAAGGGTTTTCCTAAACGCCAAAAGAAGCCAAATGGCGGCGGCAGCGGCAATGTGTCCCGCCATCATCCATTGCCAGTCCATATGAATTAATCGATACACACTTGCCGACACCGCTGGGATGGCAAATATTGCTGAACTCGCAAGTATCATATTGCAAATTCGAGAGCGCACTTCCCGCAATTCTTCGCTCGTCTCAGCCATCTGTGCGTATGATTTCATAACAATCCAAAACAAATTTATTGAACAACAGGGATAGGCTTTTCGGGTTTGGCTCTTGCTGACATTCAGCACCCCCAGCGACTTGAACTTGTGCTCCTGCCAACCCTTAACCTTTAACATCGTACCGCAGTGAACCCGGACTTCAAGGCTACCGCTACGTGTCGTTAGAAGGATAAATAAGGCAGTAAAAACAAAGCTTTATAACACGCGGTAAAAATAGTGCAATCTAGTAGTCATAAATATATGATCTGCATACGCCTGTGCATTTTAAGTTATATAAATTGCACAAAAATTACAATATGAATTAAAATCTGAAAAATCGCGCAATATTAGGCTCTTACAGGCTTTCACCGCGCATTAATTTTGGCAATTCGCCGACCGTGCCCATGGCGTGACGCATAAAGAATTTTTTGAGGTCGGGGATTTGATTAACGGCGGCCATGCCCAAATCGCGGGCGAACATTACGGGTTCGATATCGTTAGAAAAAAGTTTCACCAAGGCATCGGTCACAGCCAACATCAAATCGTTATCAAAACGACGCCACTTGTCATAGTTTTCCAAGACCAGTCCTGAACCAATGTCTTGGCCCGTATGATGGGCCTCAAACAGAACTTCAGTCAGCGCCGCCACGTCGCGCAGGCCCATGTTCAGGCCCTGTCCGGCGATGGGGTGCATGCCGTGGGCGCTGTCGCCAACCAACACCAAGCGTTCGGCCAAATACGTTTCGGCATATTGCAAAGACAAAGGATAAGCAAAGCGGGGGCCGACGATACTTAAATCCCCTAAAAAGTCACCAAAGCGGATTTCGAGTTCTTCCAAGAAGTCTTCGTCGTTCAGCTCCATCATAATCGGCCAAAGGTCGGCCCGTTCGGTCCACACGATCGAGGAACGACAGCCGGGTTTTTCCGCCGTACCCGGCAAAGGCAAAATCGCAAAAGGGCCATTGGGCAAAAAGTGTTCCTGCGCACAATAGTTATGAGACTGTTCATGTTCAACGGTGCAAACAATGCCCGCTTGCTTGTAATCCCACTTGGTCAGGCGAATGCCGGCCTCTTCACGGGTTTTTGATCCGCGCCCATCACACGCCACCACCAAACGGGCTTTGATTTTGGTCCCGTTTTTCAACGTTGCGGCGACACCGTCTTTGGATCGGTCCAATGTGACCACTTCATTGGGCGCAAAATAATGCAGGCCTTCACATTTCGGAACCAAAACGTTTAAGGCTTTGCGCAACGAACGGTTTTCCATCATGAAACCAAACGGTTCGGTCCCCAATTGTTGATGATCATAATGTAAAAACAACGGCGAATGCCCATCGGCGACACGGATTTCCTTAATCGGTGCGGTTTCAGATTCTAAGACCTCCCAGATACCGACGCTTTCCAGCACCCGCTTACTCGACAAGGCAATCGCCGAAGCGCGGCCATCAAAACCCCGATCGACCCAGGCTTTGGTATCTTCTGTATCGACAGTAGCCACTTGAAAGCCGTTTTGCGCCAAAGCCAAAGACAAGGTTCCGCCCGCCAATCCCCCGCCGATGACCAAAACATCAACGTCTAATGTTTGTTGGGAAGCAACAGCAGGTTTTTGTGAAGCCGTCATAGCAAATCTTTCCGCAGTCTAAAAACAGTGAGTCCATCGTGACCTCTAGAGTTCACGTCTTTGGGCCATTTGTCCAGCCCCATGCTTTTTTAGCCCCTTAGCTGCCTATTATTTAGGCATAGTTTTATTAATGCTCTTTATTTAGGCATATTGGTCGTGCAAAGCACAAACCATTTTTTCAATATTATACTCTACCCATCTGAAAATACTAAATAATTCCAAAAATTCAAGAGTTGGCACGGGTCTTGTAATGACAAAGGCGAGCGCAAATGCATTGCGACACAGACAATATAGGGAACAAAACCATGAAATTCATTATGGCCATTATCAAGCCATTCAAGCTGGACGAGGTGCGCGAAGCCCTTACCGCTCTTGGCATAGAAGGCATGACCGTTACCGAAGTCAAAGGCTATGGGCGTCAAAAAGGTCAAACCGAAATTTACCGTGGCGCAGAATACGAAATCCATTTCCTGCCCAAGGTCAAAATCGAAGTTGCCGTTGCGGCCGACCAGGTTGAACGCGCTGTTGAGGCGATTTCGGGTGCCGCCAGTTCCGGCAAAATTGGCGACGGCAAGGTTTTTGTCGTTGATTTGGAAAAAGTCTTGCGCATTCGCACCGGCGAAACCGACGCAGAAGCTCTTTAAGGAGACCTCATATGTCTAAACGTTTTTTAATTCCGGGTGTGGTGGCAGCGCTGACACTTAGCGCTGCCCCGGCCTTCGCTGAGGTTTCTGAAGAGACCGCTTTTATTTTTAACACCTTCTCGTTTTTGTTTAATGGCGCGTTGGTCATGTTTATGGCCGCTGGTTTTGCCATGTTGGAATCCGGCCTTGTACGGTCTAAAAACACCGCGACCATTTGCTTGAAAAACATCACCTTGTACGCCATCGCCGGCATCATGTTTTATGCGGTTGGTTATAACTTGATGTATATGGACGTTGCCGGATACATCGGCACCATGTTGCCATGGGCTGCTGACGATGCTGCGGCTTTGGCGGAAACCGGGGCAAACTTCGAAGCCGGTTATTCCGCAACTTCGGATTGGTTCTTCCAAATGGTGTTTGTGGCCACGGCGGCCTCCATCGTTTCAGGCACCGTTGCGGAACGCATCAAACTTTGGCCTTTCTTGATCTTCGTCACCGTTTTGACTTCCATCATCTATCCTATCCAAGGTTCTTGGACTTGGGGCGGTGGCTGGTTGACCGAAATGGGCTTCCTTGATTTTGCGGGCTCTTCAATTGTTCACTCTGTTGGTGGCTGGGCTGCGTTGACCGGTGCGGTCATCTTAGGCGCTCGTAGAGGTAAATACGGCAAAGACGGTTCTGTTCACCCTATTCCCGGGGCGAACATGCCTTTGGCGACCATGGGGGCTTTCATCTTGTGGCTTGGTTGGTTTGGTTTCAACGGTGGCTCAGTGCTGGCGTTGGGATCTGCTGCCGACGCGATTGCCATGGCAAACGTTTTTGCCAACACCAACATGGCGGCTGCCGGTGGTGTGGTTGCCGCGGTCATCTTGACCCAATTGGTCTACAAAAAAGTTGACCTGTCCATGGCCTTGAACGGTGCGATCGGTGGTTTGGTTTCCATCACCGCAGGCCCCGACACACCAACACTTGGTTCTGCAATCATGATCGGTGCCGTTGGTGGTATGATCGTAGTCTTCGCGGTTCCTTTCTTGGATAAACTGAAAATCGACGATGTTGTCGGTGCGATCCCGGCTCACTTGTTCTGTGGCATCTGGGGTACCTTGGCGGTTCCGTTGACCAACGCGGATGCCAGCTTTGGCACCCAGCTGATCGGCATCGCGGCCATCGGCGCTTTTGTGATCATTGCTTCGGCCATCGTCTGGACGATCTTGAAAGTCACCATCGGCATCCGGGTTTCCGAAGAAGAAGAAATGCTGGGCACAGATAAAGTCGAGCTGGGCCTTGAGGCCTATCCTGAATTTGGACGCGGTGCGCACTCCCTATAGTGCTTATCCTTTCCAATAAATCGAGGCCGGAGGCGCAAGTCTTCGGCCCCTTTTTATGCCTGTAATTTGGGCAATTGCCTGTAATTTATGCAAGATTTATTGCGTAGGCTGTGTTGCACTTACAAAGTCAAAGGTAAAATTCAAGCGCCTTTTCAAACTGTTAACGTAAAAATTCGCCTTTGGCATGAAATTTGAGTTAACGTGACCAACTTAAAGTCACCTTGAACCATTGTAAGGACGCAAAACCATGCACATCGGCGTAGACGTATTATTTGTACTTTTGGGCGCCATTATGGTCTTGGCCATGCACGCCGGTTTTGCTTTTTTAGAAGTCGGCACGGTGCGCCGCAAAAATCAGGTCAACGCGTTGGTGAAGATCATCACCGATTTTGCGGTCTCGACCATCGCTTATTTTTTCATTGGCTACAGCGTCGCTTACGGCGTGAACTTTTTCGCCAGCGCTTCCGTCTTGACCGGAGCCACCCAATTGGAAGGCTTTAATTTTAGCGGCAATGGCTATGACTTGGTGAAGTTCTTTTTCTTGCTGACCTTTGCCGCCGCGATCCCCGCGATTATTTCCGGCGGCATCGCCGAACGCTTTAAATTTTGGCCGCAACTGGCCGCCACGGTGATTTTGGTGGCGGTGATTTACCCCACATTCGAAGGCATGATCTGGGGTGATCGTTTTGGGTATCAGGCGTGGTTAGAAGATTTTGCCGGGGCCCCGTTCCATGACTTTGCCGGGTCCATCGTGGTTCATGCCATGGGCGGCTGGTTGGCTTTGGGCGCCGTGGTATTGTTGGGCGCGCGCAAAGGACGGTATAAAAAAGATGGGCGGGTAATTGGTATTCCACCATCAAACATTCCGTTTTTGGCCTTAGGCTCTTGGATTTTAGTGGTCGGCTGGTTTGGCTTTAATGTCATGAGCGCGCAAGCCATCGAAGGCATTTCGGGTTTGGTCGCGATCAATTCCCTGATGGCTTTGGCCGGGGGCATTTTGGCCGCCTTGGTCGCCGGAAAACGCGATCCCGGCTTTATTCACAACGGCGCGCTGGCCGGATTGGTCGCGGTGTGCGCCGGATCCGACATCATGCATCCGATTGGCGCGCTGGCGGTTGGCTCCGTTGCGGGCGCGCTGTTTGTTTGGGGCTTTAACCAGTGCCAAATCAAATGGAAAATTGACGACGTTTTGGGTGTCTGGCCCCTGCACGGCATGTGTGGATTATGGGGCGGTATTGCCGCCGGCATCTTTGGCTTGGAAGCCCTAGGTGGACTGGGCGGCGTGACCTTTATGGCGCAATTAATTGGGTCTTTAACGGGTATCGCCTTTGCCACCATCGCCGGGTTTGCCGTTTATGGCGGCCTAAAAGCCACCGTTGGCATTCGCCTGAGTGAAGAAGAAGAATTCCAAGGCGCC
>NVSZ01000062.1 GCA_002732845.1 Rhodospirillaceae bacterium | reverse complement strand
CTCCGGCCCCAGAAGCTCCGGACGCTGCGCCTGCCGCGGCCCAAGACACCCTGTCCCCAGCAGTTTTGAAACTGGTCACAGAAAACAATCTGGACGCCAGCGCCATCACCGGAACGGGTAAAGACGGACGCTTGGTCAAGGGCGATGTGATCGCTTATATCGAGGCTCAAAAAGCACCAGCAGCTTCAACGCCAACACCAACGCCAACACCAACGCCAACTCCGGCGGCCCCGATGCCGACGGAAACGTCTCCCCCAGTTACGTCCACGGCGGCACAATACCCAACCCGTCTGGCCGGACCCCGCGAAGAAAAAGTCCCCATGTCGCGCTTGCGCCGGGTGATTGCTTCGCGTTTGAAGGAAGCCCAAAATACGGCGGCGATGTTGACCACCTTTAACGAAGTCGACATGACCGAAGTGATGGCGATGCGGACGCGCTACAAAGTGTCGTTTGAGAAAAAACATGGTGTGAAGCTGGGCTTCATGTCGATCTTTATTAAAGCCTGCGTTACGGCGCTTCGCGAAATTCCGGCCATCAATGCCGAAATCAATGGCAACGATATCATCTATAAAAATCACTATGACATTGGCGTGGCCGTGGGCACCGAAAATGGTTTGGTGGTTCCCGTCGTTCGCGATTGTGATGCTTTATCGTTTGCGGGCATTGAACAAACCATTGGTGATCTTGGGCGTCGCGCGCGTGAAGGTCGTTTGTCCATTGATGATATGTCGGGTGGTACGTTCACCATCACCAACGGTGGTGTTTTTGGGTCGTTGTTATCGACACCGATTTTGAATACGCCGCAATCTGGCATCTTGGGCATGCATAAAATTCAGCAGCGCGCCATGGTCATGCCGGATGGTTCTATCGAAGCCCGCCCAATGATGTATTTGGCTTTGAGCTACGATCACCGCATCGTCGACGGACGCGAAGCCGTGACGTTCTTGGTCCGGGTTAAAGATTGTTTGGAAAACCCCGAACGCATTATGATTGACGCTTAAGGAGCAACAAAATGTCTGATACAGCTTTTGACGTCATCGTCATCGGGGCCGGCCCCGGCGGTTATGTCGCCGCCATTCGTGCCGCACAATTGGGCCTGAAAACCGCGTGTATCGATGCGCGGGAAAGTCTGGGCGGAACCTGTTTGAACGTTGGTTGCATTCCCTCAAAGGCCTTGCTTCAATCGTCGCATTTGTTCGAAGAAGCCGCACATGGCATGGCGGCTCACGGCGTTGAAGTCTCGAGCCCCAAACTTGATCTAAAAACCATGTTGGGGCGCAAAAATTCCATCGTTGGCGATCTGACCAAGGGCATTGCGTTTTTGTTTAAGAAAAACAAAATCACGCAAATTACGGGTACGGCGAAGGTTACATCAGCAGGCAACGTCACGGTTGGCAAAGATGCCTATACGGCGAAGCATATCATCATTGCGACAGGCTCAGAATCGGCTCCGCTTGGCGGCGTGGATGTTGACGAAAAACAAATCGTCACCTCAACCGGAGCCTTAGACCTGCCCAAAGTCCCAAAAACCATGGTCGTGATTGGCGGTGGGGTGATTGGTTTGGAACTGGGTTCGGTGTGGCGCAGGTTAGGGGCCGAAGTCACCGTGGTCGAATTCCTGCCCAATATATTGCCGGGCATGGACGCAGACGTGGTCAAACAAGCGACCCGCACGTTCAAAAAACAAGGCCTGAAATTCAAACTCGCCACCAAAGTCACGGGTGCAAAAAAAGCCAAAGGCGGCGTAACGCTGTCGTTGGAACCTGCTGCGGGTGGGGATGGGGAAACCTTAAAAGCCGATGTTGTCTTGGTCTCTATCGGGCGTCGGCCATTTACGGATAAGCTGGGTCTAAAAGACGCGGGCGTGAATGTTGATGAACGCGGGTTCGTGGTCACGGACGGTCATTACAAAACCAACGTGCCAGGCATCTATGCCATCGGCGATGTGGTCGGCGGAGCCATGTTGGCGCACAAAGCCGAAGAAGAAGGCGTGGCGTGTGCTGAAATCATTGCGGGCCAAGCCGGACACGTAAACTATGGCGCTATTCCGGGCGTGGTTTATACCCACCCAGAAATTGCCGCCTTGGGCAAAACCGAACAACAGYTRAAAGACGAAGGYGTYGAWTACARCGTYGGWAARTTCCCGTTCATGGCGAATGCRCGGGCCAAAGCCGTGGGCTCAACCGAAGGCTTYGTGAAAATYATYGCRGACGCCAAAACCGATAAAATYYTGGGCGCWCACATYATTGGACCGGGYGCCGGGGAATTGATYCAAGAAGTCGCCTTGGCAATGGAATTTGGYGGSTCCAGCGAAGACATCGCGCGCACCAGCCATGCGCACCCCGGAACAGCAGAAGCGGTAAAAGAAGCCGCCATGGCGGTCGCCGGACGGGCCATTCATATCTAACGCGGCCTCCAGCTAAACATAAAAAAACCGCCCAGCGTTTGAATACGCTGGGCGGTTTTTTTGTTTACTTGGCTTTTAACCAGGCGCGGCTTTAGTTGGCGTATTTGCCTTCGCCTGTGTAGTTGCCACCGGAAATGATGGTGATGGCTTCTTGGATTTTGCCGGGTGAGCCCATGATGTTCATGAAGCTGTTGTCACCGGTCATGCTSAGATCTGGGAAATTGATGGCGATGCGGAACTTTGAATCCAAAGCCCAAGCCTTTTTACCAGATACGATAAGCTCGATGGGAAGGTGTGCGGTTGAACGGACATCTTTAAAATCGATTTCGCTCATCACCCATGCATCGTCTTTTTCTTTTTCATCTTCGCCGTTGCCTTTTAAAGACACACCAAAGACAACTTCTTCTTTGCCCGGAATGTCGATGCGAAAGACTTTGCTGACCCCAACCGAATTGGATTTTAAGTTGGCTTCAACACGATCAACCATTTCTTTATGGCTTGGCGCGCTGCCCAACAGATTGGGATTGTCGAAATAAGGCATGAAGATCATGTAGTGATAACCGTTCAGGTCTTTGACGGTCAGGCCTTCGGGCGGGCCGTATTCGCCTTGATCACCCAAAACGCCTTTTAGGGTCGACTTGATGCCTGAAAGGTCGCCGTCCATTTGATACGCGGCGGCCATGTAAGATGGGTTGGTATACCCCACTTGAATGGACCCATTGTGTTCGGTGATCGATACACGTTGCGCAGCACCATATCCCCCAAATTCAGTTTTTGAGGCCGTGGCTTGTAACGTTGCGTTACTGATGATCAAAATGTTGGCGTTTGTATACGGTGCGTATGTACCAACAATTTCAAAACCAACCGCCGTTAATTGAGCAGCCAGTGTTGCGGACGTTGCATCCACAGATATGGCGCCGTCATTACCCCGCACGAAAGGCATCATTTCGCCCCCATCCTCGGCGGCTTGGGCTGGTGTTTGTACGGCAAATAAGGCCACAATGGCCACAAGAAAGTATGAGATTTTACGTATCATTGTTTTTTCTTCCCCTGTTGTTAGGCCACTTTTATATGAGAATAATGTGCGATAGGGGTAGTACTATGCTCCCCCGGGCTCATTATTTGGCTTGAAACGGGGTTATTTTCGACGTTTTGCACGGGGATGAGCGCTCCGGTAGACGTTTTGCAGGCGCGCCGCATCGACTTCGGTATAGCGTTGGGTGGTGCTTAAACTGACATGGCCCAACAATTCTTGAATGGTGCGAAGATCACCGCCGCCGGCCAGCAAATGGGTGGCAAAGCTGTGGCGMAGCGCRTGCGGTGTGGCGCTGTCGGGCAGGCCCARCAAYGTGCGYACTTSGCGCACCATTTTTTGCACAATGGCCGCATTTAATCGCCCGCCGCGCAGGCCCAAAAATAAGGGGCTGRTGGGGGTCATGGGATAGGGGCTGGATTTTACATAGTCCTGAAGGGCGGTTTTGACTTCGACCAAGAGCGGAACAATGCGTTGTTTGTTGCCTTTGCCCGTTACGGTCAGGACATCGTCGTTTGGAAGATCTTCAACGTTTAGGGCCAAAGCCTCGGCAATGCGAAGCCCCGCGCCATACAAAAGCATCAAAAGCGCTTGGTCYCGTTTGCCAATCCACGGCTCGTCGGAAAGTTGATCGGCACAATCGACAACCGCTAGGGCATCTTCGATGGTTAAAGCCTTGGGCAGGGATTTGGGAACTTTTGGCGTGCGCACCGTTAAAATTGCGGCATTGGTTAAAATGCCTTCGYGTTCAAAGTATTTGAACAAAGTGCGCAAGGTCGACATGTGCCGCGCGATGGTTGAACGACTTTTGTTGGTGCTGGCCATTTGCGCAAGGTAGCTGCGAAAGTCCAAGGTGCTTAAGGATTCTAAATCCTTTAGACCGGGGGTATAGCCAAGGTGTTCTTTTAAAAAGCCCAAAAAATGGAACACATCTCGGCCATAGCCATCCAAAGTGTGTGCGGCGACGCGTTTTTCGTGGGCCAGCCACGCCTGCCATTTGGCCAGAGCGTCTTTGAGGGCTGGTTCGGCCTGAACCGCAGCCAGTGGCCCCGTTTGGGGGGCGGTTATGTTGTTGGAGACAGCCATTTGCTGAACAGTTTTTCGGTGGTGCGGGCCAAGAAATTCAAAAGGTCAGTGCCTTGACCGGGGTGAAACATACCGGGCGTCACAGATCCTAAGATCATCAGGCCGGATGCGGTGTGCGTGCTGGCGCGCAATCGGGCAATGGCGGCCGAGCGGACTTCGGTGCAGTTGTCGCCAAACAGCGTGCCATCATCAATCAGGTCTTGGACCAAGGCCACATCGCCCCCGACACCAACGTGATCGTCAATATAACCAAACGGCAACATGCGCACGCCGGGCAAACGCAGAGCCGCTTCGGCCTTAATGTCTTGTTCAAAAGCAAAGGCCACATAATCCACATCCAACAGCAATGGCAAATCATCGGTCAGGATGCGCGCCATGTGCGCCGCGTCGTGGGCCGATAACAAAGCCAGAACGGCTGCGTGGGTGCGGGTCAAAAATGTCATGTTATTGCGACTGGTTTCGATCACGTCCTGAGTACAGGCGGCCAAGTTTTGCACCTCGTCGCGGAGCTTGTCGACCATCACGGATTGAAAATCAACCACGCCATCGGGCGCATCGGCATACCGACCGGGACTTTGCATTTGCACCAAAACATCTGGGTTGCGCGAGAAAAAGTCTGGATTTTGACGTAAAAAGTCGCCGATATCATCATCATTCAGCATATTTTGTACGGTTTGTTCGGTCTTTGTCATGGCTGTCCTCAATTCAAACGAATCGCAATTGTTTATCATGAACCATTTTCGTTAAGGCTTTCCTTCCGTACACTAGGTTCATGACAAAAAACGATTCGCCCTCTTTTGACCCAAAAACCGCGTTTACGGGTGGCGATCGTGTGGGCGTCATGTTGCCCGTGCCGGTGGGGCGCTATGGGGCGTCTCCGCTGTATGATTATAAAGTGGGTGATGATCAGGTTTTGCATCTGGGCCAATTTGTGCGGGTGCCGTTTGGCCCGCGTAAATTGGTGGGGGTGGTGTGGGGACCGGGGGAAGGTGACTTCGCCGCGTCTAAACTAAAGGCCGTACAAGAAAAACTACTTGTTCCACCCATGCCCGAAGTCACCCGCAAGTTTGTCGACTGGGTCGCCAGCTATACCTTGTCCAGTCCGGGACAGGTTCTGAAAATGACCATGAGCGTACCCGATGCCTTGGAAGACCCACGGGGTGTTAAAGTGTGGCGGGTGGCGGACCCGTTGCCGGACATTAAAATGACAAAAACGCGCGAACGGGTGATCGAAGCCTTAAAAAATGGTCCGCCGCAAACCGCAACCGAAACGGCACTGGCCGCCGGGTGCAGCCCCGCCGTGGTCGCCGGATTGGCAAAATTGGGCGCATTGGTGCAAACCCAGTTGGTGCGCGAACGCCACTGGGATCAGCCGGATGCCAATCATCCGGGGCCGACCTTGTCCGAGGCTCAATCTGTTGCTGCCGCTGATTTGGTGGATAAGGTCAAAGCCGAAAGCTTTGCCACCGTTCTGTTGGACGGTGTTCCGGGATCGGGCAAAACCGAAGTTTACTTCGAAGCCGTTGCCGAAACCTTGAAACAAGGCAAGCAGGTCTTGGTGTTGCTGCCGGAAATCTCGCTGGGTTCGCAATGGCTGGCCCGATTTGAACGCAGATTCGGTGCCCGTCCCGCAGGCTGGCATTCCGATTTAGGCCAACGTGAACGCCGCGAAACGTGGCGCGGCGTGGCCGAGGCGCGGGTCAATGTGGTGGTCGGCGCGCGATCTGCTTTATTTCTGCCCTATAAAGACTTGGGGCTGATTGTCGTGGATGAAGAACACGACCCGGCGTTTAAACAAGAAGAAGGGGTCATATATAATGCCCGCGACATGGCGGTTGTGCGCGCTCATTTGGGCGGCTTTCCCATTTGTCTGGCCAGCGCCACGCCTTCGCTGGAAAGCATCGTCAACGTTGAAAGCGATAAATACCAGCTGTTGCACTTGCCCGAACGTCATGGCGGGGCGGTTTTGCCGGAACTCAACCTGATTGATATGCGCACCGAAAAGCTTCCGGCGACCCGGTGGATTTCTAAAACCTTGGAAACCATGCTGGTCGAAACCTTTGCAGCCGGTGAACAGGCGATGTTGTTTTTAAATCGCCGTGGGTACGCCCCGCTGACCCTGTGCCGCAGCTGTGGATATCGTGTGGCCTGTCCGAACTGTTCGGCGTGGTTGGTGGAACACAGACGCGCCGGGCGCTTGCAATGCCATCATTGTGGGCACAGCACTGATTTACCCAATATATGTCCCGAATGCGAATCCGAAGCCCCCTTTGCCGCCTGTGGCCCCGGTGTGGAACGTTTGGCCGAAGAAGTTTTAAATACATTCCCTGATATTCGCTTTGCCTTGGCCAGTTCCGATACCCTAACAGGCCCCAAAGCCGCCGATGACCTGATCGGGCGAATCGAACGCCACGAGGTGGATTTGATCATCGGCACGCAAATCATGGCCAAGGGTTATCATTTCCCCATGCTGACGCTGGTGGGCGTTGTGGATGGGGATTTAGGCCTTGCGGGAGGGGATCTACGGGCGGCCGAACGGACTTATCAGCTGTTGTACCAAGTCGCAGGTCGGGCCGGTCGTGGAGAACGTCCGGGTAAAGTGGTGGTGCAGACCTATGTGCCCGAACATCCGGTGATGCAAGCCATGGCGTCCGGCGTGCGCGAAAACTTTATTGCCGAGGAAATCCGCGCGCGTGAAGAGTTGGATATGCCGCCATTTGGGCGTTTGGTGGCGCTGATTGTATCGGGCAAGATCGAATCTCAGGTCGAATCCCAAGCTCAGGCCTTGGGCCGTATGGCTCCACGCTATGATGGAATTGATGTTCTGGGACCGGCTCCGGCACCTTTGGCCATGTTACGCGGTCGACATCGTCGACGGTTGTTGATGAAAGTAAAACCAGGACTGGCTCCGCAATCGGTGGTGCGGGAATGGTTGRCCCGCGTATCTGGTGGGGCAAAAACACAAAAAGGCGTTAARATTCAAGTGGATATAGACCCGCAAAGCTTTATGTAGGGGGGGCCTGAAAGGCCCAGCTAAAAGGTGAATAGGGGGGTATGGTTCAATTTTGTCCCCAGACCTTGGGAAATATCCTGAAAATATCCAAAGAGTCGTCTTGCAAGCCCCTGACCCGTATGTTAGATAACTGCGCGTTCTGCTTAATAAAAGTGGAATGTGAAGGGGGCTCGTGACTTTAAGGAATGAGCCCATTTAAATACTAACTCAGACAGGGGTTTTCTAGGTGTCATCCGAGACAAATGGAGCGACAGGATTAACGGGCCGTTACGCATCAGCGCTTATTGAGCTGGCCGATGCGGCATCGRATCTGGACAAAGTCGCCGRAGACCTCACGTCGTTGAGGGCTATGATCCAAGACAGCACTGATTTAGACCGCGTGATTAACTCACCGGTCCTTTCCCGTGAAGAACAAGTTAATGTGATGACGGCTTTGTGTACCAAAGCCGAAATGGACGATCTGACCACGAATTTCGTGGGTACGGTTGCTCAAAATCGTCGTTTGCCTGTTCTTGTTGGAATGATCACCGCATTTTTGGACGAACTTTCGCGTCGCCGTGGCGAAGCCAAGGCGCATGTTACATCAGCTAAAAAGTTGACCGCTGGTCAGCTCAAGGCTGTAACTGACGTGTTGAAAAAAGCAGTGGGGACCAAAGTATCCCTTGAAACAGTCGTTGACGAGACTCTCTTAGGTGGGATGATTGTTAAGGTTGGGTCACGCATGATCGATACGTCTCTTAAAACACAGTTGCAGCAAATGCATCTCTCCATGAAGGGGATTGGATAATGGATATCCGTGCCGCGGAAATTTCCGCAATACTAAAAGAACAAATCGCAAGTTTCGGAACTGAAGCTCAAGTCGCTGAAGTTGGCCAAGTACTCTCTGTCGGTGACGGTATCGCCCGTGTTCATGGTTTGGATAATGTCCAAGCTGGTGAAATGGTCGAATTCCCAGGCGGCATTAAAGGCATGGCCTTGAACCTCGAAGAAGATAACGTTGGTATCGTTATTTTTGGTGATGACCGTGGAATTAAAGAAGGCGACACCGTTAAACGGACCGGCGCCATCGTTGAAGTTCCTTCCGGTAAAGGTTTGCTGGGTCGCGTTGTTGACGGTTTGGGCAATCCCATCGATGGTAAAGGTCCTTTGAAAGATGTGACCTTCTCTCGCGTGGAACGTAAAGCTCCCGGCATTATCCCGCGTAAATCGGTTCACGAACCTATGCAGACCGGCCTGAAGGCGATCGATTCTTTGATCCCCATTGGTCGCGGTCAGCGCGAATTGATCATTGGTGACCGTCAAACCGGTAAAACCGCTATCATTTTGGACACCATTATTAACCAAAAAAGCGGCAACGCAGAAGCAACTAAAGATTCAGAAAAATTGTTCTGCATCTATGTTGCGGTTGGCCAAAAACGCTCAACGGTTGCTCAGTTGGTTAAAACTTTGGAAGACAACGGCGCGATGGAATATTCCATCGTTATTGCCGCTACGGCTTCTGATCCGGCTCCGATGCAATTTTTGGCTCCTTACACGGGCGCCACAGTTGGCGAGCACTTCCGCGATAACGGCGAACACGCTGTAATTTTCTATGATGATTTGACCAAACAAGCGGTTGCTTATCGTCAAATGTCCTTGTTGTTGCGTCGTCCTCCGGGCCGCGAAGCTTATCCTGGTGACGTTTTCTATCTTCACTCTCGTTTGTTGGAACGCGCGTGTAAATTGGGCGACGAAGCTGGTAACGGTTCATTGACCGCTTTGCCGGTTATTGAAACACAGGCTGGTGACGTTGCGGCGTATATTCCAACCAACGTGATTTCCATTACCGATGGTCAGATCTTCTTGGAATCAGAACTCTTCTATAAAGGCATCCGCCCAGCGGTTAACGTTGGTCTGTCGGTGTCTCGTGTTGGTTCTGCGGCTCAAATTAAAGCCATGAAGCAAGTTGCGGGTTCCATTAAATTGGAATTGGCTCAATATCGTGAAATGGCAGCGTTTGCTCAGTTTGCGTCCGATTTGGATGCGGCTACTCAGCAATTGTTGGCCCGTGGCGAACGTTTGACTGAATTGCTGAAGCAACCACAGTACAGCCCGCTTACGGTTGAAGAACAAGTTGGCGTCATCTATTCCGGCGTTAAAGGCTACTTGGACAAAATCCCTGCGAAAGACGTGACACGTTACGAACACGCTTTGTTGGGTGATCTGCGTTCCAAGGGAGCTGACATCTTGGCCACCATTCGCGAAGAAAAAGCTTTGTCAAAAGACACCGAAGCCAAGCTTGCGAAATTCATTGAAGACTTCACCAAGTCTTTTGCTTAAGCGTTCTCACGGATTGGAGCGGGACCAAGTCTCATGGCTAACCTAAAAGACCTAAAGACGAGGATTGAAAGCGTTAAATCAACGCGCAAGATCACTTCGGCCATGAAAATGGTTGCGGCGGCGAAACTCCGTCGTGCTCAAGAAGCTGCTGAATCCGCACGTTCGTATTCCGAACGCATGGACCGCGTGTTGCGGTCCTTAGCGGGCTCATTTGCGGGCGTTGAAGGCGGGCCACAGTTGCTTGCCGGAACCGGCACCGATCAAACCCATATGATCGTCGTATTTACGTCTGATCGTGGTTTGTGCGGTGGCTTTAACGGGACCATCGTTCGCGACACCMRGGCYAAAATCCTTGAACTCAAGGGTGAAGGCAAGWCYGTCAARYTGATGCTTGTSGGCAGCAAGGGTCGCGATTTGYTGAAGTYTSAGTATAAWGACATCTATGTCGATGAAATCATCGGCRTTGGTGGCAAAAAAGGCATTGCSTTTGYTGAAGCCACAAACGTTGCKGAYAAGATTACRGATTTGTTTGAAGCGGGCGAATTTGACGTTTGCASCATTATYTTCAAYAAATTCCAATCGGCAATGACRCAAATCGTSACACGCCAACARCTCATCCCCTTTRCGGCGGGTGAMGAASAAGGYGCYGACGAAGGTRCRGCTGATGAGGGCTTAAAAGCTTCTTATGAGTTYGAACCCGAAGAAAGCGAAATCTTGGAAGTYCTGTTGCCGAAAAACTTGGGCGTTCAGATTTTTCARGCCATGTTGGAAAGCKCGGCTTCTGAAAACGGCTCRCGSATGACAGCGATGGATAGTGCAACCCGTAACGCGGGCGACATGATTGATCGTTTGACACAGGTTTATAACCGTTCACGTCAGGCTGCGATTACGACTGAATTRATTGAAATTATCTCCGGTGCGGAAGCAKTGTAAGAGRTATTAAGAMAAAAATTGCAACGTTGCTTCGGCGGGTTGYWWTCGGACAAGGCTTGAAGGAGCTCCGRCAATGGCTAAAAAGAAYACTGGTAACATCACTCAAATCATGGGCGCCGTCGTTGACRTACGGTTCTCTGCGGGCAAYCTGCCTTCAATCTTGAGTGCTTTGGAWWTGAMACACGATGACAAACGTCTYGTGTTKGAAGTSGCTCAGCAYTTGGGTGAAAAYGTGGTGCGTACAATCGCCATGGACTCMACYGATGGCTTGCARCGCGGTCAGGAAGTTYYYGAYACMGGAARCCCAATTCARGTYCCTGTTGGRCCWGAAACAYTGGGTCGCATCCTGAACGTGATTGGTGARCCCATCGATGAACGTGGYCCSATTAAAACCAAAGSCACAGCGTCTATTCACGCKGATGCGCCAAAGTTTGAYGAACAATCCACCGAAACCGAAATTTTGGTGACGGGTATTAAGGTTGTTGATCTKRTTKSTCCTTAYGCYAARGGCGGCAAAATTGGCCTGTTCGGCGGYGCSGGWGTTGGCAAGACTGTTTTGATTATGGAATTGATCAACAACATTGCGAAAGGCCACGGCGGTTATTCTGTGTTTGCCGGTGTTGGCGAACGGACTCGTGAAGGCAAYGAYCTTTACCACGAAATGATTGAATCSGGCGTTATCGAYYTSGAAGGCRACAATTCYAAAGCKGCYYTGGTTTATGGTCAAATGAACGAACCTCCAGGCGCGCGTGCTCGTGTKGCTTTGACCGGTTTGACRCTKGCKGAATACTTCCGTGACCAAGAAGGCCAAGACGTTTTGTTCTTCATYGATAACATCTTCCGCTTTACCCARGCTGGYGCYGAAGTTTCCGCGTTGTTGGGYCGTATTCCTTCTGCKGTGGGYTATCAGCCKACGTTGGCMACCGACATGGGYGCYTTGCARGAACGTATTACGTCCACCAAAAAAGGYTCCATTACATCTGTGCAAGCCGTTTAYGTGCCTGCGGATGATTTGACCGATCCGKCGCCTGCGACMWCRTTTGCTCACTTGGATGCGACMACCGTTTTGAACCGTCAAATCGCTGAATTGGGTATTTAYCCYGCTGTGGATCCKTTGGAYTCCACMTCACGCRTTCTTGATCCYCGCGTTGTTGGYGAAGAACATTACGARAYWGCGACCWCTGTTCAGCGCATTYTGCAAACCTACAAAGGCTTGCAAGACATCATCGCYATTTTGGGYATGGATGAATTGTCYGAAGAAGATAAGCTGACCGTTGCSCGYGCTCGTAAAATTCAACGTTTCTTGTCACAACCGTTCTTCGTGGCTGAAATCTTYACCGGCRCMCCYGGTAAATTGGTKGCSATCGAAGAYACGATCAAAGGCTTCAAAGGCATTATYGCTGGCGATTACGATCATCTTCCCGAAGCTGCTTTCTAYATGGTKGGCAACATCGACGAAGTGCTTGAAAAAGCKAAGAAAATGGCWGCTGAAGCCGCTTAACTTAWKGCGAGACGGAGTAACAGCTTATGGCTGATACGGTAGAATTTGAATTGGTATCCCCCGAGCGTCTTGTGAAATCACAAGCCGTGGGCATGGTTGTTATTCCGTGTGCAGAAGGTGATATCGGTGTGCTTCCCGGCCACACGCCCTTAATTGGTACCGTGCGTCCCGGCGTTGTCGACATCCACGACGACAACAAAGTAACCGAAAGCATTTTTGTTTCCGGTGGTTTTGTTGAAGTCACGGCAGAACGGTGCACATTGTTGGCCGAAGAAGCCGTTATGGTTTCCGATCTGGATGCAACAGTTGCCCAATCTCGCTTAGACGCGGCAATGGCTTCCTTAGAAAAAGCCACTTCAGAATCCGAGAAACACAATCTCGAAGCTGAAATCAAAATTGCCGAAGGCATGTTGTCCGCACTCGGCAGTTCCGCGCACTAAGCTTTAAGCACACATAAATAATAAAAAATGGCTCCCAAATCGGGGGCCGTTTTTTTGTTTTAAATCCTGAATCTGTTGCGTAAGGCCAGACCGATGAGGAATACACAGGTTAAGCTGAGCAAGCCTTCGATGATAACGATCCCATCAAAAAGAAGGTTAAGTTTGCCCAAGTTTGGGTAAAGAACGCTCTTCGTACTTTCAAAGGCCGCACTCACAGTTGCAGAAAATGGCATAATCACCGCACCAGATAACCGCAATCCAGCCAATAAAGTGGCGAAGTTTAAGCCGGAAAAAAGTGCAAAGCCAAATCCCCAAAAGGCCCATATGAATGATAAAAGTCCCAAAGGACGGAGAAAGCTACGCCCAAAATCGCTGAAGAATTGGTAAAAAACGCTCAGTACCAAACTCCAAAAATGTGTTGTTTCATGAAAGCGCTTGGCTTGAAGCTCCAAAGCAAAAAACTCCTGTTCGCGCTCATGATCTTTCGCCAGACCCGCCAATTCCTTCAACCGTCGTAATTTATCGGCTATATCCCGATCAGTAACTTTTTTCCACCAAGCCCCCCGAAAATAAATGTCCTCTAACTCACTGCTGAAATCGATGATCATGCCATGCAGTGAAAAGTGAACTTTGATATTTGAATAACGAAAATCGGGAACGCACGAAAATATAGCATCTTTAAAAACCACGACATGTTCGAAATTTACTATAGAAAAAATAGCGTCATGTTTAAATTCAGCCTCATGAAAATATGCGCCAAATTCGAATCTGGCTGTTTGGAAGAGTGCATCCCCACCGCTGAATATGGCATTCCCAAAGCCCACGTCCCCATCGCAGAATTCTGCGTTAATAAAGAATGCGTCACCACCACTAAATTGGGCCCGTTTGAACGATGTACTCTTACCGAAAAATTTGGCTTTGATGAAGATAGCTGGGCCGCCGCTGAATATAGCATCAGTGAAATTTGCATTTGAGAACTGACAGGTAGAAAACTCGACTACTCCTGGGAAAATGAAGTGTGAAAAATCAATCTGATCATTGGTAAAATCATAACCAGAAAATTCGACCCGAACTTTTTGAGCATCAAGACTTTCGGCCCACGCATTCCATACTTTACTTCCCTGCCGGGCAAGTTTTAAGGCTTCAGCTTGAGGCAAAAGCACCTCGCCATTTATATCAATCTCGATCTTGGGTGCATCACTCATATTTCGCGTACCATTTATCTGAAACGATTAGATTTTAACGATTGTATCGTGTGTGCGGGAATTGACAATTTATTTAATCCTTATAGGTAGAAATGCGCCAACGCCTATTTTAAATATTGTTTGAGGCTACACGCGTCAGACCGTACAATCGCCTTAAAATAAATTAGGGGGAAACATGCGGCTTTATCTTATGCGGCACGGGCAGGCTGATCATGGCTCGCCCGATGAACTTCGCGCACTCAGCGAACGCGGGGCTTTGGATGTTCAGGCSGTGGCCACCTATCTGGYSGGRCAAAAYATCAAMCTTTCGCGGGTCTATCACAGCACCTTGGTGCGGGCKGCTCAAACCGCCGACATCATGGCGTCCATCCTTCATCCCCAACACGCGCCCGAACAACGCGATGGGATCGAGCCGTGGGGCAATATTGATGAGTTTGTCAGCTTGGCCGATAGCTTTACCCAAGACACCTTRGTCTGTGGGCATGAACCGTTTATGGGCCAAGCCGTGCGCGCTTTGCAAACGGGCGAAAGCGATTACATCCACATCAAAACCGCCACCGTGATAGCCTTTGAACGCACCGCCGAGGGCTGGGTTCTGAAGTGGCTGATCAATCCAAAAATGATTAAAAAGGCAGGCTTATGAAGCTCTATTTGGTTCAACATGCAGAGGCGCTGTCCAAGGCCGATGACCCCGACCGTCCGTTAAGCCCCAAAGGCCAACACGCCGCCGCCGACATGGCGGTGGTTTTAAAAAAAGCGAACATCACCGTCGAAGAAGTCGTGCATTCGGGAAAGCTTCGCGCCGAACAAACGGCGATTGCCTTGTCTATGGCGGTCTTGCCCGAAATATCGCCCATTATGATGGACGGCCTAAACCCCAACGACAGCACCGACCATCTGTTGCACGGCTGTGAAATCGCCGGCGGAGACCTGATGGTCGTCGGCCACATGCCGTTTGTCGCGCGCATGGCGGCACGGTGCCTGACGGGTGACGAAGACGGACTGACGGTGGCGTTCGAACCGGGCAGTGTGCTGTGTTTGGAACGGGTGGAAGACGACTGGCAACTGAACTGGATGAGGCGTCCGGACTAACGTTTGAACAATTCAAAACAGGACCTAATCGAGATGGCACCCATCTAATAATCTAGCTGGTGTTGTGTTTAAGGCCTTCGCTAGCCGGCCTACAGTCTGGATACTAAGGTCTTTGATATTTCCAGATTCTATATTGCTGATGTGAGCTTGGTTAATATCAATTTCGAGTGCCAAAGCTTCCTGTGTGAGTTGAGAAGCTTTACGGGCAGATTTCACATTCTGCCCAAATGTATGTTGAATACTCATTACACCAGTGGACAGGTATTTCATTTGCTAATCCATATACGTACGTATATATTATGTATGAATGTATATAATTTTATTTACTCTGTGGATGAATAAAGGTTGATGAAAAACAAGGTCGTTTTCAGCATTACCGTCTGTGGCTTAATGTTCTGGGGTCTTTCAACACTTGGCCAAGAACCGCTTCAGCCCGTGCGGGTTATTGATGGCGATACATTAGAGATTTCAGGTGAAAAATTTCGATTGATTGGCATTGATGCTCCGGAATGGGCGCAATTTTGTGAACGATCTGATGGGACCAAATGGCCTTGCGGCAATGCCTCTGCCTTTGCGTTGTATAGATTAATTGAAGACAATCCCGTGCGGTGCATGGGCCAAAAACGTGATTGGTATAAAAGACGTTTAGCGGAATGTTTTATTGCCGACGTGAATATAAATGTGTGGATGGTTCTAAACGGTTGGGCTTTGGCAGATGTGAAATACGGATCGGATTATCATGAATTTGAAGACTATGCCGAAAAGAAAAAACGCGGCGTATGGTCAGGGGCCTTTATGGTCCCGTGGGAATGGAGACAGCAAAAATACGCCCATTAAGTTGGCTTGAGTATGAAGGTGGTCTAGCGAAAGGGGAGATTTACCGTTTTTTGCGTTTCGGTTTCGCTCCGGATTGTTCGGCAGCCTTGATCGAGACTCCGGCTTTGTCGAGGCCGAGTTCGTGGGCTTCGAGGCGGCGGATTTCATCGCGTAATCTTCCGGCTTCTTCGAATTCCAAATCGGCGGCGGCTTTTTTCATGGCTTTGTCTAAGCTCACAATGTGATCGCGCAAAGATTTGCCGACCAGTTGTTTTGCGCCACCCACGCCGATGTCCACCGTCACATAATCTTGTTCGTACACAGAACCCAAGGCATCGGTGATGCGGGTTTTGACGCTTGCGGGGGTGATGCCGTGCTTTTTGTTGTATTCTTCTTGGCGGGCGCGGCGGCGGTTGGTTTCGCCTATGGCGTATTCCAGGCTGGCGGTGATGCGGTCGGCATACAGCAACACGCGGCCTTCCAAGTTTCGCGCGGCCCGGCCATCGGTTTGCACCAAAGACGTTTTGGGCCGCAAAAAGCCTTCTTTATCTGCGTCCAAAATCGCCAC
>NVSZ01000061.1 GCA_002732845.1 Rhodospirillaceae bacterium | reverse complement strand
AATTATGGCGGTGGCCCCGTTGGCGTCGAAACCTTGGCGGCTGCGTTGTCTGAACAACGCGATACCATCGAAGACGTGATCGAGCCGTATTTGATCCAACAGGGCTTTTTAATGCGCACCCCCCGGGGCCGCGCCTTGGCCCCGCGCGCCTATGAACATTTGGGCCTTAAACCGCCTAAGGGTTCCGTTCAATTGGAACTGATTGAGGGTCCGTCTGATGAACCTTAAAAATGGCGAATTTGTTTTGCCTGTGCGGATCTATTATGAAGATACCGATGCAGGGGGGGTGGTGTATTACGCCAATTATTTAAAGTTTGCAGAACGCGCGCGCACCGAAATGCTTCGCGAATTGGGCATCGAAAATTCAAACCTGCAAGATTGCCATGGTATTGCCTTTGTTGTGCGCAAGATTGAAGTTGAATACCTGCACCCCGCACGTCTTGACGATGTGTTAGAGGTCGGTGTGGTGTTGACAAAAGTTGGCGGAGCCTCAATCGAAGGCTTGCAAATTGTTCGCCGAGATGGTGAAGATTTGGTGCGGATTAAGGTGCGTTTGGGCTGTATGAAATTAGAGGGCGGACCGGGTCGGTTGCCCGCTGATATCCGCAAAATATTACAAGATGTTGAAACAAAAGTTGAAGAATAAGGACTGAAAATAATATGGACGGCAATGTAATTGATGCGGTCAACCTTGGCACTTCCGTCGGCGCTCATGATTTTTCCATGATGTCGCTTTTTTTGCGGGCCGACTGGATTGTTAAAAGTGTGATTATCTCGTTGGTTTTGGCCTCGATTTGGTGCTGGGCGATTATTTTTCAGAAAGTCACCCGCTTGAAACGCCTGAATGCTCAGGCCAAATCGTTTGAACAAACGTTCTGGTCGGGTCAGTCTTTGGACGCCATTTTTGATCAGGTTGGTTCTCAACCCAAAGACCCCATGAGCGCGGTTTTTGTATCGGCCATGCGCGAATGGCGCCGCGCCGAAGACAAAGGCAACGTTGGATCTTCTATTGCSAATACATCACTGGCCGAACGCATGGACCGGGTGATGCAAATCACCGTGGCGCGCGAAATGGAACGCGTCGAAAAATACATGACGTTTTTGGCGTCGACCGGATCAACCGCCCCGTTTGTTGGATTGTTTGGCACCGTATGGGGCATTATGAGCTCGTTCCAAGCCATCGCGGTCAGCAAAAATACATCGCTGGCCGTTGTGGCTCCGGGTATTGCCGAAGCTTTGTTTGCCACGGCCTTAGGTCTGGCCGCAGCTATTCCCGCAGTATTGGCTTACAACAAAATTTCCAAAGATTTAGATCGCTATGCGGGGCGCCTAGACGGGTTTGCCATCGAATTTTCGGCAATTTTGTCGCGCATGATGGAAGAAAAGGCATCTAAATAAATGGCCGGAATGTTACAAGGCGGCGGACGTCGCWCATTTGGTGTCGCAGGGCGTCGCCGCCCCATGGCGGAAATCAACGTCACGCCGTTTGTTGATGTGATGTTGGTGCTGTTGGTGATCTTTATGGTCACGGCACCGATGTTGACGGTGGGCGTGCAGGTCGATCTGCCCAAAACCAAGGCCACGGCGATTGCCGGATCGGATGAACCGTTGGCGGTGTCGATCGATGCCGAAGGCGTGATTTATGTGCAAGACACACCGATGGAACTGGCCAAAGTTATTCCCCGTCTGAAGGCTATTTCCAGCAACAATCCCGATGTGCGGATTTTTGTGCGCGGCGATGCCAGTGTTGATTATGGCCGGGTCATGGAAGTCATGGGGGTCTTGAATGCTGCTGGCTTTTCTCGGGTTGCGATGATCACGTCGCAACGTTTCGATAAGCCTAAACAGAAAAGGTGACTTAAGCTTGGGCCGCAGCTTTTTCATATCCGTGCTGGTGCACGCGGTTATTTTTACCGCCGGTTATTTTGGCTTGCCTCAAATGCAAGATGAATTCCCGATGACGGAAACTCCGATTGCGATTGAAATCGTCACCGTAGCGGACGAAACAAACGTGCCGTCAAGACCTGAAAAAGTTGAGCCGAAGCCTGAGCAAAAAGAAAAGCCCAAGCCGAAACCGCCACCACCTCCTCCGCCACCGCCACCGCCGCCACCAGAGCCCGATCCGGTCGAAGACGTGCCCGAGATTGTCGAGCCTGAGCCCAAGCCGCTTGAACCCAAGCCAGAGCTTGAGCCAGAACCAATACCTGAACCCAAGCCAGAGCCGAAAAAGGTCGAAGTTAAAAAACAACAGCCAGCCCCTTTGCCGCCGCGAAAGCCCAATTTTAAGCCCAAGCCTAAAGAAAAACCGGTGGACTCGTTTGAATCGGTCTTAAAAACTTTGGAAGAGTTTAAAAAGACACCGCCCCCAGCCATTGAGCCCGATCCGGAGCTCGATTTCGCGAAAATGATGGAAAGTGCTTTAGATAAGCCAACACAGCGCAACGATCTGGGCGCGGAAATGACCATTTCGGAAATTGACTTGGTGCGTCAGCAAATTCATAAATGTTGGAACTTGCCAGCCGGGGCAAAGGATGCGCATAAAATGCGCATATCGATCCGGATTGCTATGAACCCCGATGGTCGTGTGCGCACGGCGCGTATTTTGGATCAGGGCCAAATGTCGGCCAATCCCTTTTATCGGGCAATGGCGGAAAGTGCTTACCGGGCGGTGATGAACCCGCGTTGCCAGCCGTTTAAGTTGCCGCCTAAAAAGTATGACCGCTGGAAAAATATGATGCTTAATTTCGATCCTAAGGAAATGTTTGGCCTATGACCTACCGTTTATTGACCTCTTTTGTTGCTCTGTTTATTTCGGTTGTTTGGACACTAAATGTTGCCCATGCGGAACTGACCATCGACATTACTCGTGGCGTGGTGGAACCTATGCCGTTGGCGGTGGCTGATCTTCATGGCAAAGGGCAAATGGAAAAAAGCTTTGGCGTAAAAATTGCCGAGGTTGTCGCCAACGATTTGGAACGGTCCGGATTGTTCACGCCGATCAACAAAGAAGCCTTTATCCAAGACGGCGAAAGCCTGAACGTTTTGCCGCGTTTTGGCGACTGGCGCATTATCAATGCTCAGGCGTTGGTGCAAGGCCGCGTGGAAATGACCGTCGATGGGCGCATGCGGGTTGAGTTCCGCCTGTGGGATGTGTTGAGCGAAAAACAAATGGTTGGTCGGGCTTATTTTTCGGTGCCCTCGAACTGGCGCCGCGTTGCCCACAAGATATCTGACGAAATTTACAAACGCATCACCGGCGAAAGTGGCTATTTCGATTCTCGGATTGTTTATATCGCCGAATCAGGTCCTAAGATTAATCGTGTCAAACGTTTGGCAATTATGGACCAAGATGGTGAAAAACACAGCTTCCTGACCGATGGAGCCGACCTAGTGCTGACGCCGCGGTTTTCGCCCAATCAGCAAGAAATCACGTATCTCAGTTATTACAAAGGTGTGCCACGGGTTTACATCTTTAATATAGAAAGCGGACGCCAAGAAATTTTGGGTGAATTTCCGGGCATGACCTATGCGCCGCGTTTTTCCGCGGATGGCCGATCTGTGATTTTTGCCATGACCAAAAATGGCAACTCAGAACTCTACACCATGCATTTGGCGACTCGCAAAACCCGTAAACTGACCAATCATTCGGCAATTGATACCTCGCCCAGTTATGCGCCTGATGGCAAAAAGATTGTTTTCAACTCGGATCGTTCGGGCACCCAGCAACTTTATGTGATGAACAGTACTGGCGGCGGGGTAAAGCGGATCAGCTTTAACAAAGGTCGTTACGCCACGCCCGTATGGTCGCCGCGCGGCGATTGGATCGCTTTTACCCGCATGTATCAAAAGCAATTTTTCATTGGCGTGATGCGTCCGGATGGTACGGGTGAACGTTTGTTAACAAAGGGTTTTTTGGTTGAATCGCCAACGTGGGCACCCAACGGACGGGTGCTGATGTTCTTCCGCCAAGACAAAAGCGATGCTTATGGACGGGGCGGACGCACGCGTGTTTTCTCCGTCGATTTCACCGGACATAACGAACGCGAAGTGATCACACCGCTGGACGCATCGGACCCTGCATGGTCCCCCTTGCTTCCTTAAAAGGAATGTCATATTGTTTAAATTCAAAAAACATAATAATTCCAGTGGTCAGACCGCTTTTTGGTGGATATAGTAACCGCTGGAATTGTAGATAAGGACGTTACTTTGGCTTAAAACAGCCACTTGTAGAGTTTAAAACATCACGAAAGCCTAATGTATTAAGCATGCGGCAAGTGAACGGGAGATTTTTTATGCGTTTTAAAATTGTGAGCCTGATTGCCGCTGCAGGTTTTTTAGCTGCTTGTAGCACCACACCAACAGCTGAAACTTCAGGTGCATCTGGCGATGGTGCCATGACCAGCCCTGCGGGTACCGCTGCGCCAGTATCGATGGACATGTCCAGCCAAGAACAATTGGTTGGTATCGGTGATCGTGCATTCTTTGGCTTTGACAAATATGACCTGTCAGCAGCAGCCCGTACCGCGTTGAACAAACAAGCGGCTTGGATGAACACCAACCGTGGCGTTCGTGTTACCATCGAAGGCCATGCCGACGAACGTGGCACACGCGAATATAACCTTGCATTGGGTGAACGCCGCGCCAGCTCTGTTGCCGATTACCTGATGACATTGGGTGTATCTTCTGACCGTATCAGCACCATTTCTTATGGTAAAGAACGTCCAGAAAACGCGGCTTCCAACGAAGCAGCTTGGGCTGACAATCGCCGTGCTGTAACGGTTGCTCGTTAATACTTCAGAGTTTTCTCTGAATGTGCTTTTAAGGCGTCTGTTCTTTCCTCATGGGAAAAGAGCAGACGCCTTAGTGCTTTTTATGTCCGCCCTAATTTTGCCGAATTACCACGCCATGATAGGGCGCATTATATAAAAACGATAAATGGATCATTGAACTCATGACGGTTTTTAACATTCGCGTTGCTTTTTCACGGCTGGTTTTTTCACGTATGGCTCTGATGGGGCTTTTTGTTCTGGCGCTTTTGCCTGTGCAATCATTTTCCGTGCAAGCTCAATCCACAGATACGCAAGCGTTGTTTGACCGCATTAATCGTTTAGAACGCGACATCCGTACGCTCAATCGCCAACTTGCCAACATGCCTAACGTTCCGTCTGTGGCGGGGCAAGCGCCTATTGGCGGCAGTGCTGGTGTGCCGAAAACTCAATTCATTGAAAGTGAAAGCGGTGTGGCGCGGGTTATGGTTCGGGTTGGCGCGTTGGAACAAGAAGTGCGCAGCGCCACCGGATTGGCCGAAAGTATGGCGCACAACATCGATTTGGCCAACGCCCGGTTGGATAAATTGGTGATTGATTTAGATTACCGTCTGGGCCGCTTAGAAGGCGGGGTTTCGGGTACCGTTCCGACCGCAGGAAATACGCTGAACGGCATGCCAAGTGGGATGCCAAGTGGAATGCCAAGCGTTGCGGCCTCGCCGACCAGCGGAGGGATTTCTAGCGTTGAAGGCTCAGTCCTACCAACCCAAGCCGCTCCGGACTACAGCCGCCCAAAACCTGCGGGCTCAACGGGTATTTTGGGCACAATGGAAAAAGCAAAGCTCGATAATATTATCGCTGATGGCGACACTAAAATGACCGATACGGCGGCGGTTGCGCCAAACGCACAAGTTGTTGCCGCTGAGCCTCTTCAGCCAGCTGTAGCCCCGGCCGCGGAACCTGCTGTTCAAGTTGTCTCTATTCAAGACCAGTACAAAGCCGCTTTTAACCTGACCCGTCAGGCCCGTTACCAAGAAGCCGAAATTGCCTTTAATGAATTTATCAAAGCGAACGGCAATGATCCGTTGGTGGGCAATGCCACGTATTGGTTGGGCGAAACGCATTATGTTCGTAAAAATTATATGCAAGCCGCTCAAGTTTTCTTTCAGGCCTATAAAGCTTTCCCCAAAGGCACCAAAGCCCCAGATTCTTTGTTGAAATTAGGTATGTCGATGGCTGGAATGGAAAAGCCCAAGGAAGCGTGTACCACCTTTGGCAAGCTTCAAAAAGAATTTGGCGAAGACCTGAGATCGAACATCAAACGGATATTGGATAAAGAAACCCAGCGTTTGAAGTGCCAATAACCCAATGCCTCAAACAAACCCAATTGGGGAGGCTGAATTTTCGACTTTAATGACGTCGTGCGAAGACTTCGCGCAAGTCTCGCAAATTGCCGTCGCCGTTTCGGGTGGCGCAGATTCCTTGTGTTTGGCGATTATGCTTCAGGCTTGGGGCGCGGAGCGGGGCGTTGAAGTCACGGCCCTGACCGTTGACCATGGCCTGCGCAAAGAGTCTCGGGGCGAAGCCGAACAGGTTAAAACATGGCTTGAAGCCATAGGCCTAAAACAACATATTTTAACATGGGCTCCAAACAAACACCAAACCACGGCGGTTCAGGCGCGGGCCCGAAAAGCCCGCTATGCATTGATGAGTGATTGGTGTCAGGCTCAGGGTGTTGACCATCTGTTTTTAGCCCACCACCAAGATGATCAGGCCGAAACGGTGCTGATGCGCTTAAAAAAACAAAGCACTTTATATGGGTTCGGAGCGATGGCTTTGGCGCGTGATGTTCATGGTTTGAAACTGTGTCGGC
This sequence comes from Rhodospirillaceae bacterium, assembly GCA_002732845.1. Lineage (GTDB taxonomy): Bacteria > Pseudomonadota > Alphaproteobacteria > Rhodospirillales > Magnetovibrionaceae > JANLGW01. The sequence continues at coordinate 10,077 of NVSZ01000061.1, read as the reverse complement.
CTTTGTTGAATGTGCCGAAATCCCGCTTGATCGCGACCTTAAAAACCAAAGGTCAGCACTGGATCGAAGACCCTTCGAACCACAACACCGATTTTGAACGGGTGCGGGTGCGGGCTTTGCTGGTGGATTTAGCCAAACAAGGGGTGTCGGCGGATCGTCTTTCTGGGGCTGCGACAAGCGCGCGTCTCGTCTGTGATGTTTTGGATAAGGCGGCGGATCGTTTGGTGGATATAGCGGTAGAGCCGGGGAAAACCTTAAAAATAACCCCCGATTTTTTAAACGCCCCCCCCCGCATCTATGAACGCGCCCTTTCTAAAATTTTGAGGGATGTGGGCGGAAACGTGTATCCGCCCAGCCCCGATAAACTGCGGCGTTTGCGGGCATGGTTGGAAAGCGGAGAGCACGGGGCCAGAACTTTGGCGGGTGTTTTGGTGCGCACGAAGGCTTCGGGAATTTATGTTTCTGTTGAATCACCACGTCAAAACTGTAAAAAAACTGATAAATAGACGTAAAATGTAAAAAAACGCGTTTTTTTCGAGCCCAGCCCTTGCCCTTAAGCGGTAAAGGCCCTACATCCAGAGCTAAGATATATAGTCCCCAGATTAAGGAAATAACCTTGAATTTCAGCAAGAACATTGTGTTTTGGATCGTTATTCTATTTTTGCTTTTTGCATTGTTTAACGTGTTCCAAGGCCCGCAACAGCAAGGTATTCAGTCTAACCTTGCATATTCCGAATTTATGACCGCCGTTGAAAATGGTGAAGTTCAAGATGTCACCATCAAAGGCACCAAAGCCGGATCGAATGTCTTTGGACATTTGAGTGATGGACGTACATTCACGACCTTTGCGCCCGAAGACCCAGCATTGGTCAGTAAATTGACGGAAAACAACGTTAGAATTCAGGCCGCACCGTCCGACGAGGGGCAACCCACGTTGATGAGCTTCTTGATTTCCCTGTTCCCGTTCTTGCTCTTGATTGGTGTGTGGATTTTCTTCATGCGTCAAATGCAAGGCGGCGGTGCGGGTGGCAAAGCCATGGGCTTTGGTAAATCAAAAGCCAAGCTGTTGACCGAAAAACAAGGCCGCATCACGTTCGAAGACGTGGCGGGTATTGACGAAGCCAAGCAAGAGCTTGAAGAAATAGTCGAATTTCTGAAAGACCCTCAAAAATTCCAACGCTTGGGTGGCAAAATCCCCAAGGGCTGTCTTTTGGTGGGGCCTCCCGGTACGGGTAAAACCTTGTTGGCACGCGCCATCGCGGGTGAAGCCAATGTACCGTTCTTTACAATTTCCGGTTCTGATTTTGTTGAAATGTTTGTGGGTGTTGGTGCGTCTCGGGTGCGCGACATGTTCGAACAGGGCAAGAAAAATGCACCGTGTATTATCTTCATCGATGAAATCGACGCCGTCGGTCGCCATCGTGGTGCCGGACTTGGCGGTGGTAATGATGAACGCGAACAAACCTTGAACCAGTTGTTGGTGGAAATGGATGGCTTTGAATCCAACGAAGGCGTGATTTTGATCGCCGCCACCAACCGTCCCGATGTTTTGGACCCAGCGCTGTTGCGCCCCGGTCGTTTTGACCGTCAGGTGCAGGTGCCTAATCCTGATATCTTGGGCCGCGAAAAAATCCTTAAAGTTCACATGAAAAAAGTGCCTTTGGCGCCCGATGTTATTGCGCGCACCATTGCCCGCGGCACCCCCGGTTTTTCTGGTGCTGACCTTGCGAACTTGGTGAACGAAGCCGCTTTGTTGGCAGCCCGCACGGGCAAACGTGTGGTCACCATGTCTGATTTCGAATCCGCCAAAGACAAAGTCATGATGGGTGCGGAACGCCGTTCCATGGTGATGACCGAAGAGGAAAAGAAACTGACCGCCTACCACGAAGCCGGACACGCTTTGGTCGGTCTTCATATGCCAAAATCTGACCCGCTTCATAAAGTCACAATTATTCCTCGCGGTCGCGCCTTGGGCGTGACCATGAGCTTGCCCGAACGCGATCAATACACGTTCTCTAAGGTTCAATTGGAATCTAAATTGGCGATGATGTTTGGTGGGCGTGTGGCCGAAGAAATCATCTTTGGTAAAGAAAATATCACCACGGGGGCCGGCAACGACATTCAACAAGCCACGGCTATGGCCCGTCGCATGATCACGGAATTTGGTTTTTCCGATAAATTGGGGCCATTGCGGTACAATGCGAACGAAGAAGAAGTGTTCTTGGGCCATTCTGTAACCCAACACACCAATATTTCGGAAGAAACGGCCAACCTGATTGACCAAGAAACCCGTCGTTTGATTGACGAAGCCGAAGGCAAAGCCCGGCGTATTCTGACCGATCATAAAGATCAGTTGGAAGACATCACGCAGGGCTTGTTAGAATACGAAACCTTGAACGGTCAGGAAGTCAGAGACATTATGGATGGCAAGGGTGTGAACCGCGCTGATCCCGATGATTTGTCGGACCAAGGTGGACCTAAAACATCCGTGCCAAGTTCTGGCAAGGGCGCATCTAAGGGCAAAGATGATACGGGCGTTGATGCCGATCCTCTTCCCGAAGCCTAAAATCAAAGACAACGATATAAAACCCCGCCTTCGCAAGAGGCGGGGTTTTATCTTGGAAAACTGATGAAAACATTTGCAGGCCTGTCCTTAGATCATTGCCGCATTATGGGCATTGTCAACGCCACCCCGGACAGCTTTTCCGATGGCGGAGAGGCCTTTGCGTTTGAAGACGCCGTGAGGCGCGGTTTGCAAATGTGTGAAGACGGCGCCGCGATCATCGATGTCGGCGGCGAAAGCACCCGGCCGGGTGCCTTGCCCGTTGGCTTGGACGAAGAAATCCGTCGCACCGTCCCGGTGATCAAACGTTTGGTCAAAGCCGGAGCCTTGGTATCTATCGACACCCGTCATGCTTTGGTTATGCAAGCCGCCCTCGACGTTGGCGCAAAGATTGTGAACGATGTTTCCGCTTTAACGGGCGAGGGCGCGGTGGACGTGGTGGCCGGGTCGGATGCAGACGTGGTGTTGATGCATATGCAAGGCCTGCCCAAAACCATGCAAGACGACCCATCGTATAAAGACGCTCCCGCACAGGTGATCGCCTACTTAAAAGAACGTATTCAGGTTTGTGAAGAGGCTGGCATTGCCCAAAACCGCATTGCCGTAGATCCGGGCATTGGCTTTGGCAAAACCGTCGACAATAATCTGGACATTCTGGCGCGTCTAAATCTCTATAACGATCTGGCTGTGCCGGTCTTGTTGGGGGTCTCGCGCAAAAGCTTTATTGGGGCTGTAACGGATGAACCGGACGCTCAAAAAAGGTTGCCCGGATCGATTGCCGCAGCGTTGTTTGCGGTTGAGCAGGGGGTAAAAATCTTGCGTGTACATGACGTTCCGGAAACGCTTCAGGCTTTAAATATCTGGTCAGCGTTAACCAACACTCATACCTAAAACCCGGCTGATATAGGTGAGGGACTTGCCTGATTCTGCGTGCCATTCATTAAAGGCGTGTTGCACTTGTTTCATGGCTTTTTGTGACGTTGGGGCCTTGTCGATGAGGCCTTCGGCGACTAACCGCGTCACAACATCACGCGACAAAATAAAACTGTCGACGCCCATGGACCGCAATAAATATTGCCCGGTGTTTCCGCCCAGACGAGAGCCGCGTTTTTTAAGAAGCAACAGCAAGCCGATGTAGTCCGACGAGGGCCAATTGCGAAACGCTTGATCAACACTGCCGTATTCGTCGGCTAAGTCAGATATAAACACCGCATTTTGCTGAACAGAACGAATTTTGGTGCCGTGGCGTACGATGCGTTTGTCGCTGACCAGGCGGGCCAGATCGTCTTCGTTCAACATGCTGCAAAAGCCAACATCGAAGCCTTCAAAGACTTTTTCAAAGCCCGGCCACATATGATCAACCACTTTCCATGTGAATCCGGCCTTGAAAATATATTCGGCCATTCTAGATAGCCAGCGGTCATCGGAGTGTTCCGGGCGGGCACTGGTCTCGGCCAACAGGGCTTCCAGCTGATCTGCGCCGCCTTTGCGGGCGGCTGAAATCTCAAAAATTTCTTGAAAATCGCGCATGATGTTGTCCTCGGGTCAACGCCAGAATATGGGCCAGCGGCGCTCTTTTCCGACGTTGTTGGTGATCAGGGCAACGCCCACCAAAAGCACCGCGCCAAAGCCCACCGGGTAAACGATGTACAAAAAGCCTAAATCATGGATGGCGGGCGAAGCGATGACGGCGATCAAAGCCGTGGCTCCACCCGGCGGGTGAACGCTGCGGGTGGCTTGCATGACGGCAATGGCCAGCGCTACGGCAAGGGCAGCGGACAGCCAATTGGCTTCGCCGACCACTTGAAAAACCGCTACGCCAATGGCCGCAGAAATCAGGTGACCAAAAACCACGTTATAAGGTTGGGCCAAGGGGCTATACGGCACACCGTAAAGCAACACGGCAGTGGCCCCAAATGTACCGATCATCAGGCTTAAGTCGGTGTTGCCCAAAACCAATTGAAGGCTTAAGGCAAGGCCGGAAATACCCAAAAACCCGCCGATAAAACTGCGCAGGATGTCGGAAGCCGGCGGGCGGGATTGGTGCGTGTGGAGTTGGGGCGATTGTTTGGTCATACCTCATTTTGCCTATTCTGGGGCTTTGTGCAAGTCGATTGCTCTGAAACGGATCGTAACGAAAATTTACCCCACCTTAAGGGGGAATGATTTACAAAGGGGAGAGATTTTAAATTTAGGATACGGTATCCATGACACGTACACTTTTTGGCACAGACGGCATTCGCGGCAAAACGAATGTGCATCCCATGACTTCGATGACCACCATGCTGGTGGGACAAGCGGCAGCTTTGCATTTTAAGCGGGGATCTCATCGTCATCGGGTGGTGATTGGTAAAGATACCCGACTTTCCGGTTATATGCTGGAAAACGCGCTGACCTCTGGTTTTTTGTCGTGCGGCATGGACGTTATTTTGGTCGGTCCCGTGCCCACGCCCGGTGTGGCGATGTTGACGACTTCGCTGCGCGCTGATTTTGGTGTCATGATTTCGGCATCTCACAATCCGTATGAAGACAATGGCATTAAATTTTTTGGCCCCGATGGATACAAATTGTCTGATGCTATTGAACTTGAAATCGAAGCCCGCATGGAAACAGATATGGCCCCTGAACTGGCAAAATCTGCGGACTTAGGACGGGCTAGGCGTTTGGATGATGCCATTGGTCGTTACACCGAATTTGTCAAAAGAACCTTTCCCAAGGGCATGACCTTAGACGGCCTTAAAATTGTTATCGATTGTGCAAATGGTGCGGCCTATAAAGTCGCCCCCGAAGTGTTGTGGGAATTGGGCGCGGAAATCATCACCATTGGCGTTGAGCCCAACGGTAAAAATATCAATGATGGATGTGGGTCCACGGCGACCGAAGCCATGCAACAAGCCGTACTCAAACATAAAGCCGATATCGGCATTGCCTTGGATGGTGATGCAGATCGGGTTTTGATTTCGGATGAAAAAGGCCAGCTGGTTGATGGTGATCAATTGATGGGCATGATTGCGGCGGACCGCCATCGTCAAGGTTTGCTGACGGGGGGCGCTGTGGTCGCGACCGTCATGTCGAATATGGGGCTAGAGAAATTCCTAAAAGGCGAAGGCTTAGGTCTCACGCGCACCCAAGTGGGTGACCGGTATGTGGTCGATGAAATGCGAAAATCCGGCTGCAACGTGGGCGGTGAACAATCGGGTCATATCGTGTTGAGCGAGTACAGCACCACGGGCGATGGTTTGGTCGCGGCTTTACAGGTCTTGGCCGTTTTGGTCCAAAGCGATAAGCCTGCATCTGCAATCTGTCGCCAGTTCGATCCGTTTCCGCAGCTTTTGCAAAACATACGTTTTTCAGGTGTTTCTCCGATGGACTCCGACGAAGTGAAAAAAGCTACTGTGGCCGCCGAACAGCGTTTACAAGGCTCAGGCCGTTTGCTGATCAGAAAATCAGGGACCGAGCCCCTGATCCGCGTGATGGCCGAAGCCGAAGACGAAGCCTTGGTCAAAGACGTGGTTGGTGAATTGGCCGACTTGATCGAACAGGTCGTGCAAAAATCATGAACGGGCGCGTGCTCATCATTGCCGGATCAGACAGCGGCGGCGGAGCAGGCATTCAGGCCGATTTAAAAACCGTCACGGCCTTAAATGGTTTTGCCATGACGGCGTTGACGGCGCTGACCGCCCAAAACACATTGGGCGTACACGCCATTCATGATGTTCCCGAAGATTTTATCACCCAACAAATCGAAGTTGTCCTCACTGATTTAGGGGCCGATGCCATTAAGATTGGCATGCTTCATCGCGCCAGCGTCATTCATGCGGTGGCCGATGCTTTGGATCGTTTTGCCCCAGATACGCCTTTGGTTTTGGACCCGGTGATGATGGCCAAAGGCGGTCACGCTTTATTGGAAACAGATGCCATGACGGCGATGAAAGAACGTTTGATTGCGAAGGCGACTTTAGTGACCCCCAATGTTCCCGAAGCCGAAGCCTTAACCGGAATGAAAATTGTAAGCGTTGAAGACTTTCCCCGCGTTGCCAAAGCAATCGGTGCAAAGGCTGTTTTGGTCAAAGGTGGTCATATGGACGGTGATGTCTTGACGGATGTTCTCTGGCAGGCGGGCAAAGYACAAAGCTTTGAAGGTCCGCGTATTGATACGCCCCACACTCATGGCACGGGGTGCACATTGGCTTCGGCKATTGCCTGTGGTTTGGCTCAAGGGCTGGACATGGTGGCGGCGGTCGAACGCGGTCGGGCGTATGTGTTAGAAGCGATTAAAACCGCGCCCGGTTATGGACAAGGTCACGGTCCTTTGAACCACGCCCACACATTTTCTAAATAACCATATTTTCCAGACGCGCAAAGCCGGTGACGGGTTGCGCGGAGAGGACTTTGCGAATGCGGTCCAATCCGATGCGCAGCTGTTCACGCGATGGCGTGCTGCCCAGACACAACCGTAAAGACCTTGGCACATCGGCCTGAGCGGTGATGAACGATTCCGGTCCCGCCAAAATCACCCCTTGATCGCGCAACGTTCGCAGGGTGTCGTCGGCATGATGGCCGTCGGGCAGGTCTAGCCATATGTGCAGACATTCGGGCTGGCTTTGAAACGAAAAGCCTTCAAAAACGTCTGCGGCAAGGATGTTTCTGGCGATGCATTCATCTTGATGCCAGTTAATAATATGCTGGGCAATGCCCGAATTGATCCATTCGGCGGCAATTTCCCCCATCAACGGCGGAATCATCCAGCCTGTAATTTGTACGGCTTGGGTGATTGCACTAAACAGGGCTTTGGGCACTTTCATACAGCCCACGCGCAGGCCCGGTGCGATGCTTTTGGAAAAGCCGTTGGTGTAAATGGTGTTGTCGGGAATCAATTGGGCCAAAGGCGGATTTCTGTTTTTTGGCTGAAACCCATAAACATCGTCTTCCATAACAATCAGATTATGACGCTTGGCGATGTCGGAAATGGCTTCTAAGCGTTCTTGGTTCATGGTCGCGGTGGTGGGGTTTTGCATGATGGGAATGATATAAACCACCCGCGCGCCGGTTTCGCGTACGGCGGCTTCCAAAGCATCGGGCCGCATTCCATATTCATCCATCATCACCGGACGCATACGCACACCCAAATGGGATGCCAACGACGTCATACCGGGGTAGGTCAGACTTTCGGTCAGTAATACATCGCCCGCATTCAATAAGGCCAAAGCACACGCCGCCATGGCGTGTTGCGCGCCGCTGGTCAAAATAATGTCGTCACCTTCACAGTCTAAACCAAGGGTGTTCAGTAACCGTGCCATGGCTTGGCGGTGATGCAACATGCCGGGGGCAGGGTTGTATTGGGTCAGGATAGACAGGTCATTGCGCCCCGACAATTGCCTTAAGGTTTCGGCCAAGGCCTCTGTTTCCGGCCCCGGTGGCGGGCGGTTCATGGACAGATCAATGTTGCCGTCACGGGGCGGATCCAAGGTCGGACGTTCATCGTTGCGGTGAAGCGGTTCATGGCTGGTGATGTTCGACACGTGGGAAAACACCTGAGCCTGACGCGCGATATCCAACACATATGTGCCACTTCCAACCCGAGCATCCGCAACGCTGCGGCGGTGCAATTCCGCATAAGCACGGGTGACGGTGCCAACCGTGACACCCAAACGATAAGCCAAATCCCGGTGCGTTGGTAACTTAACGCCGGGGGCCAAAAGACCATCGTGAATGTCATCGGTGATGGCGTCCGCAATAATTTTATATTTGGGGCCAGTGCGGTCTTTTGTGTTGGGACTGTATATTGTCATGGTACAATATTCGCATTGACCCCCTTTTGTGTCAAGTGTAGCTTCCAATTGTCCTTAATTTTAGGCAGGAGAGTCTGATGAATACGCACAAATGTATCGATACAATTGATAAGCCCGGCTTGTCTGTTGATTTGTCCCTCACATGGCAGGGGTGGATTCTGGATGGAAAAAGCTTGGTCAAGGCCGAGGTTTCTCGCGGGTTTCCAACATTTGTCTTGTGGCGCCATCGTCAGGTCAGCCGCCGTCAATTGTCTCGATTGGACGATAGTTTGTTGAAAGACATCGGCCTGACCCATGAACAAGCGCGCCTAGAATGTCAAAAACCGTTCTGGAAAGCTTAAAATGGACACCGTCCTGTCCAAAGCGGCTCTGCTGAAGCCTTATTTGGCGGCCGCGCTGACGATCCTCATCTGGGGCGCAATGCCGACCGTGACGCAGATTGCTGTTTTGGACATGGACGCTTTGGCTGCAGGGGTCCTGCGCACCTTGCTGGCGGGAATATTCGTGGCACCGTTTATTTTCCGCTCCAGCTTTCCAAAGCCTAAGGGCCGCCAGCAATGGCAGTCTTTGGGGGTGGTGGCACTGTGTGGATTCGTGGGTTTTACGTTGTTATTCAGTGTCGGCAGTTCGATGACGTCCCCTTTGCACAGCACTCTGATTAATTCCATGAATCCATTTTTCACCGGGTTATTTGGCGTTTTGGCGGTGCAGCTTATGCCCACCAAAAAATGGTTTTTAGGTATGGCGATTTCTTTTTCTGGCGTGGTGTATATCGTCGTCGCAAAAGATGCCGCCCAAGGCTCATCCAGTGTGATGGGCGATATTTTGTGTTTGCTGTCCGCAATGTTTGTCGGCCTAGGTTATGTCAACGGCAGTCACCTCGCAAAACAGATCGGCACCCTGGCCGTGACGTTTTGGGCTGTCTTTGTCGCCTCCGTCTTGCAAATCCCCCTCATTCTTTATGTTTGGGATTTGCAAGACGTGTTGGCGGTGAGCCTTAACGGTTGGTTGGCCTTGGCGTATTTATCGTTGGGTTCTACTTTGGTTGCCTATATAGCTTGGTATTGGGCCTTGGCCCACGGCGGCGTAACCCGCATTGCGCCGATGCAGTTTTTAATGCCCGTTGTGGGTTTGCCATTGGCTGTGCTTGTGTTTGGCGAAAGCCTCACCATAATGCTGGTCGGCTCGGCTTTTTTAATTGTTGCGGGCGTTTATTTTTCCACAAAGGGATAGGCTTGGCCTAATTTTTTTATGACCTCTAAAACCAATACCACATCATGGGCGTTCGCCATGCCGGCAACCTTTGTCTTGCTGTGGAGCACAGGCTTCATTGGGGCCAAGCTTGGCCTTCCCTATGCCGAACCGTTCACATTTTTATTTTTGCGCTTTGCGATCTTAACGGTATTGCTGATTTTGATTGCCGTGGCGTTTCGCGCACCTTGGCCCAAAACATGGGGTGAGCTTGGCACCTTAAGTGTGGTCGGTTTGTTGGTGCACGGGGCCTATCTGGGCGGTGTTTTTGCCGCAATTTCGGTTGGCGTTCCGGCGGGTGTTACGGCGGTCATCGTCGGCTTGCAGCCTTTGTTAACAGCCTTGGGCGCTGGATTGTTTTTGGGCGAAACGGTGACAAAACGTCAATGGCTGGGCTTTAGCTTGGGGCTGGTCGGAGTCCTTTTGGTGTTGGGTGACAAGCTGAGCTTAGACATCGAAAACATTCACGGT
>NVSZ01000060.1 GCA_002732845.1 Rhodospirillaceae bacterium | reverse complement strand
GGCATTAGGAAGTGGAGCGCGCTGGCGTCTGAGGCGTTTCCGTGGCTGAGCAAAAAGAACCATAATCCGACGCCGCCGATGGTCGCGCCGATGATGATATAGGCCATCGATAAAGCCAACGGCAGGCCCCAAATGATGCTGTTTAGGTCTTCGGTAAAGGCGCTGTAGATCACCAAGATCACGCCAGAGGTCAATAAATGTCCGCCGATGGCCACCGACAGCGGAATGTCCATTTTCCATTTTTTGAAATACAGCGAGCCCAACACCATCGACAATAAAGCAATCGATAACATGGATGTGCCAAAGACGTCTTCGCCCGAAACCGTGATGCGGCTGTTTAACACAATCACCACACCGACAATGCCCAAGGCCAATCCGGCGCCCCGCCTCAGCGACATGTGTTCGCCAAACATCGGCACCGCAAACAGCGCGATCAAGATCGGGTTCATGGAAATGATGACGGCGACCAAGGCCGATGATACCGCGCCCGATGCCATGCCCATCCACGCAATGCCCTGATAACCGACTTGATTGAGCAAGCCCAAAATCGTCAGTTTAGCCCAGCCTTCGGCCCCCACCGGACGGTAGGTTTTGGTGACCACGGCGTAGCCAATCATCATCAGCCCGGCAATGATAAAACGAGACCCCAGCAAGATCAGCGGGGGGCCATATTGAATGGTGATTTTTGCGGCGGCAAATGAAGAACTCCACAGCAATACGAATGCCAAAACCAAGGCAAAATAAGCGTATTTGTTGGTGGGTATCGACATGCAAGCTCCTTAGATCAGGAGTTTACGCCCCTTCGATCTCTTCGCGCAACAGTTCTAATTCCAACCATTGTTCATCGGCTTGATCGCGTTCTTCTTGGATTCGCCCCACCTGAGCCACCAACGCATTAAAGGCATCGGGGTCTTTGGTATACAATTCAGGATCGGCCATTTGGACCTGAAGATTTTCCAGCTTTTCGTCCAGTTTAGCAATTTTAGCCGGCAGAGTTTCCAAAGCGTATTTGTCTTTGTAGCTGAGCTTTGTTGAAGACGATTTAGGTTTATTGGACTTTGCGCCTTTTTTAGCCTTGGGCTCAAGCTTGGCCCTTGCATCCACACCGCGTCCGCGTTGATCCACCATATCGGAATAACCGCCCGGATATTCCGACCACGTGGCGTCGCCTTCAAAAGCCAAAACAGACGTGGCAACCCGGTCCAAGAAATCCCGGTCGTGACTGACCAACAACACCGTGCCTTTGTATTCGGCGAGCATTTCTTGCAGCAAATCCAGAGTTTCCAGATCAAGATCGTTGGTCGGTTCGTCCAACACCAACAGGTTCGATGGTTTTGCCAGCGCGCGCGCCAACATCAGCCGTCCACGTTCACCGCCGGATAAAGCCGTGATGGGCGTGTTTTTTTGTTCCGGGGGAAACATAAAATCTTTCATATAGCCGACCACGTGTTTTTGTTCGCCTTGCACAAACACGCTGTCGCCGCTGCCTTCGGTCAAGGCCTCGGACAAGGTCCAGCTGTCATCCAAGCTTTCGCGTTTTTGATCCAACGTGACCATTTCCAGCTTGGTGCCCAAACGGATCGAGCCGCTGTCGGCTTCCATATTTCCGGTTAACAGCTTAATCAAAGTGGTCTTACCCGATCCATTGGGACCGATCAAGCCGAGCCTGTCGCCGCGTTGAATGCGAATCGACAGGTCATTGACGATTTGATTGTCGTCAAAAGATTTGTTGATGTGTTCCAGCTCGGCAACCAATTTGCCAGACGTTTGGCCTTCGGTCACCGCCAGTTTCACATTGCCCGTCATGGCGCGTTGGTTTTGCCGTTCGCTGCGCAAATCGTTCAGGGCGCGCAATCGGCCCATGTTGCGTTTGCGGCGTCCGGTGACGCCTCGGTTTAACCAATGCAGTTCGCGGCCGATTTTGCGGTCTAATTTATGACGGTCTAATTCCATCAATTCCAAGGTTTCGTCCCGCCAGTCTTCGAATTCATGGAATGTTTTCTCCATGCGCCGGGTGGTGCCATGGTAAATCCACACGGTGGCTTTGCCGATATTTTCCAAAAACGTGCGGTCGTGACTGATCAGAACAATCGCCGAGCGCATGGAATTAAGCTCTTTTTCCAACCATTGAATAGCCGGCAAGTCCAAGTGGTTGGTGGGTTCATCAATCAGCAACACATCGGGTTCGGGGGCCAAGGCGCGCGCCAACGCCGCCCTGCGGATTTCTCCCCCAGATAAAACAGAGGGGTCTTCGTCGCCGTTCAGGCCCAAATGGCCCAACAAATAAAACGCACGGGAATGATCGTCGCCATGGGCGAGGCCATCTTCAACGTACTCTAAAACCGTAGAAAATCCTGAAAGATCAGGTTCCTGAGCCAGATAACACACCGACGTTCCGGGTTTGACAAAACGATCACCGCTGTCGGCTTCGACCAATCCGGCGATGATTTTTAACATCGTCGATTTGCCAGAACCATTACGCCCGACCAGGCACAAACGGTCGCCAGCAGAGACGATTAAATCGGCACCTTCCAGCAACGGTGTGCTGCCAAAGGTCAAGTGAATGTCGCGAAGGTTTATCAGAGGAGGAGCCATACGGAGTGTGTACCGGGCTGGATTGATTTCGGCAAGAAGAACCTATAAAAACCTCCTCAAGACGCAGGAAATCGGCTATAATAAGCTCTCAAATAAGGAGGTCATTGAAGCTGTTATGGTTGAYATACCTGTCGGTTCGAACATTTTGAACCAATTGAGACCCACAAATTTCTCGACGACCCGGGTGGCAAACCAGACCGGAACGGTTATACCTGTCGAAAATCAGACCTTAAATGTCCAAAATATACAGCGAAACAATCGTGTRCAGACGGCTGGCCCCAATGAYCARGGACGCGCGGAAGCTCAAWCGTCGCGTCARGCCRCGCAAGACCGCCAACAMCAATTGATTGAAACCCGCGAAGCAAGTCAGGCCCAACAAGCCACGACGGCCGAGGCMGGGCGGGAGCGGGCAGCCCTTAAAGACCGCTCAGAAGCCGTGCGTATCCTTCAGGAAACACGGAGTCTMGATACCGAACAATTGCAACGCAACCTGCAAGCAACCACCGAACTGGCGCGTTATGACCGCGAACGCCAAGAYGCYATTACCGAAGCCATCCGCAGCAGCGAAGTTCAACCCCGCGGCAGCATTATTGATATTTTGGGTTAAGCCTTCACATTAACGTTAAGCCCATCGCCACCACAATCATGCCCCCCAAGCTGACGTTGAACAATCGTTCTTTAGACGCGCTCATGCGGGTCTGTTTTAACCCCACACCGACCAGTAACCAGATAATATCGACAACAATCATCACCGCCACACACAACGCCCATTTTGCCCATAAATCTCCAGATGCATTACCCGGAACCAACACATAAGAGGCGTACAGCGAGACAAACGCCACATACGCCTTGGGATTGGAAAGCCCCAGAAAAAGTCCGGACAAGGGCGACGACAACACCGCATTATTGGATCGCTCCACTCCCACCGGGGAAGTGCCTATCGCATAGGCCAAATACAGCAAATACACCGTCGCGATAATCGTCATCAGGTATAACGCGGATGGAAACAGCTCAAGGAAAGACATCACCCCGGCTCCACTCAAAGCCGCAGCAAGGCCAAGCCCAACTTGCAAGCCCCCGTAATATTTAAGCCCTTGTTTAAGGCCTTCGATGCGCCCAACGGCAAGCAAAGCCGCAATGGCTGGCCCCGGTGATCCCAACAACGCCACCGCCGTGCCTAAAAACAAACCCGTCGAAACCATATCCATGTCGCATCCCCTATACTTTGTATGTGAAGCCTGTTGCCTAAATTAGGAAACACAGTAAAATAAGACAAATTACTTTTACTTCTATTTGTCATAAGGATTACGAATGACAAAGAAGATGCAGCGTGACATCGACATCGGCTTGTTGCGGGCCTTCATTGCGGTGGCCGAAACCAAAAGCATGACCAGGGCGGCCAATATTGTCAGCCTTACCCAGTCTGCGGTCAGCCAACGCATCAAACGCTTGGAAGACGTCTTAAGCCTGAAATTGTTTGAGCGCACGGTGGATGCCATGCGGCTGACATCTGGCGGAGAACGCTTGCTCAGCCGCGCCTATAAATCCGTCGCCAACAACGATCAATTGGTCACCGATATGTGGGGCACAGATTTTAGTGGGGAAGTTAAACTGGGCGTTCCGCCCGATGTGGTCGCCAGCATGATGCCGCCAACCTTGCGGCTTATTCGGCGCGCATACCCCCATGTTTTGGTCACGTTGGTCAGCGACAACTCACAAGCCTTGCACGCCAAAATGTGTGACAAAAAGATTGATCTGGTGTTGATGACGGATGCGGTGCGCGGTAATCAGGAACAGTTTTTGCTCACTGATCGTTTGGTATGGGTCGGTGCCAAAGGCGGCGAAGCCCATAAAGAACGCCCGCTTTCTGTGTCTTTGGGTGAAGAAAGTTGCGCTTTTCGATCTTCTGCCGTGGAAGCGTTAAACAAAGCCGAAATCAATTGGCGCGCAATCTGTCAGGAAGGCAGTTTAGAACCGGTCTTTGCCACCTTGAAAGCCGATATCGCCGTTGCGCCATTTTTGTCGAGAGCGGTTCCTGACGATTTGACCATCCTCAAAAACACAGAGCTTCCCCCGCTTCCCGAATTTCACATTAATTTAAGGACGCGGCCCGACAGCACGTCAGCCATTACCCTTGAATTGGCCCGGCTGATCCAAGACGATTTTACAAATCGCTATGGCTTTTAGGCCTTTTTCTTCAACCGACAGACAAAAAAGCCTTCTAAGAATGTTGACGGTGTGATGCGGATGGCTTTTTGCAGATCGTCTGGAAAGTTCTGACCGTCCCATGAGCTCAAGCCTTCATACCGTCCGGGAATGTCTAGGTCTATGGCTTCGATTTCGGCGTCTTTGTTGTGCTTTAAAAGTCTCGCCACCGGGGCTTCGTTTTCTTCCGGGCCGAAGGTGCAGGTGGAATAGATCAGCACGCCACCGGGTTTAAGGACTTTCCACGCCGCCGCCAGCATTTTTTGTTGCAGGTAACTCATCTTCATCACCCGCTCTTCGCTCCAAAACTTCAACGCCCCGCCGTGGCTTAAATCCATCATGCCTTCGCCGCTGCATTGGGCATCCAATAAAATACGATCAAATTGACCTTCGACGTGGCGATCAATGAACTGGCCTTCGAAATTAGTGATTTGGGTATTATTCACGCGAAAGAGTGTCAGGACTTCTTCCAGCTTAATCAAACGCGGTTTCATGGCGTCGTTGGCGGTGATTTGGGCTTCGCCCCCCGCCAAGGCCTGAATATGGGCGGTTTTTCCGCCCGGTGCCGCACAGATGTCTAAAATTCGGTCACGGGGTTTAGGCGCCATGGCGAGGCCCGGAATCAAACTGGAGGCATTTTGAATATAAACATGGCCGTCCTGAAACAATTCGTTTTCGGCCAAGGTGCGTTTATCGCTGAGCAGATGGTATGCCCCCGGACACCATTCAATAGGTTCAAGTTCAACGCCCAGTGCGTCTAGGCGGGCCAAAATTTCATCCGCATCCAACGGCGAAAGAGCATTGATCCGAACGGAGCTTTTTAAGCGGATCGAGGCCAGATGTTCAGCCTCTTCTTCGCGCACCTCAAAAATCTTCCGCAAACGGCTTAAAAAAGTTTGACGCGTGCCGCCGCGCCCCGCACCCCCCTTGTATTTTTGATTGCCCTTGCGCGCCATTAATCATCGTCCTCTTGATCTGAACGGTCTCGTTTCGCTTTGCGCTGCAAACCTTCGACGATCAGGGTGATCTCGCCTTTGGGTTTCAGGTCGGCAAATTCTTCGGCCAAATCGGCCAAGGTTCCCCGGTGAAAACGCTCAAACTTTTTGGTCAGTTCCAACGCCACAACGGCGCGGCGATCGCCCAACACAGCATAGGCATCGGCCAGCAATTTACCGATGCGGTGCGGGCTTTCGTACATGATCAGGGTATGTCCGCTTTCTCGCTCGGCCTCGAACATCTTTTGCCGCTTCCCGGATTTTCTGGACGGAAAGCCCAAAAAGGTAAAACTCGCCATCGACAAGCCAGACGCCACCAACGCCATAGTCGCGGCATTGGCACCGGGGATGACTTCGACCTTGCGGCCGTTTTCTAATAACGTGCTGATCAAACGATAGCCGGGGTCCGAAACGCCGGGCATGCCCGCGTCCGAAACCAAGCCCACCGCGCGGCCTTCATCAATCAGGCTTTCGACCCGGTGTATGGTGCTTTGTTCATTGTGTTCATGACACGAAAACGTGGGGTGGGGTTTTTCAATGCTCAGGTGGCTCAGCAATTTGGCGGTGACCCGGGTGTCTTCGGTCGCCAAGGCATCCACGGCTTTCAAGGTTTCCACCGCGCGAAAAGTGATGTCGCCCAAGTTTCCGATGGGCGTCGCAATCACATACAGCCCCGGTTCCAACAGCTCTTTGGGTTCGGCCAAAGGCCGAGGGGCGGGTTTATCAAATCCACCTTTGCCACCCTTGCCATTTCGAGCTGGGCCACGCTGATGATCTTTGTTTTTTCCACGTTGTGGGCGTTTGTGCCGCATGGTTTGAAACTCCAAGACGTAAATCTGCACCCTTGATAGCACCGTGCCTGTGTTCTCGCCACCCCGCGTTTATGCGTGTATTTTATTTTTATAAATCTTTTTAATTGTAAAAAGCTCATCCATCCTTCTTAATTGTATTGTGTTGGAAATACACTTTGAAAGTGGTGCGGTATGAAGTTCTCAATTTCTGTTGTTTTGACAACCTGTTTTATCCTTGTTGTCAGCACGATGGTTGGTCAGCCACAGGCCAGCCTGCCCCCGGCTCAGCGTTCTGATTTTTCAAGTTGTCCTGATATATTTCCCACCGCCGAAATCCCTCCTGCAGTATCGGATACGGTTACGGATTTGTGTATATTTGCCGGTGAACGTGCCGTTTACGCTGTGCGTTTTGATACCAAACGCAAAACGCCCAATTGGGCCGTTCATAAGCTCACCCCAAAAAACATCAAAGACTTAACCTCACGCAACCGCCCTAAGTTTTTTCCCAATAACCAAATTGAAGGCTCTCTGCAAGCGCAGGACAAAAGCTATATACATTCAGGTTTTTCCCGCGGCCACATCGTGCCCGCCCATGATCTCAGCTGGAACACTCTTGCCTATAAGGCGACCTTTAACCTGACCAATGTGGTGCCACAAAAACAAAAATTTAATGCGGGGCCTTGGCTGGGTATGGAAAGCACTTTTCGCAAACTGGTGGAACAAAAAGATCAGGTTCTTTGGGATTTTTCCGGAGTTTACGGACAAGTGGCCGCCATCCCCACCATCGGCACAGCGCCCCACACGCCCGTGGTGCCAAAATGTTATTACAAAATCATCGTCGCCCAAAGTCAAGACCAAGGCCGAGGTCAAGGCGGAGAGCGTTATAAGGTTCTGGCCGCGCTCTTTGAATGGAATGATTATGGAAAACGGGGCACGTGGCGAGACTCTGTGACCACTTTGAGCCAAATTACACAACGTACGGGTATTCATTTTTTACAAAATTCGGATGTTGAAAACGCCCATGACGAGGACTTTTGGGGCGTACCTATGCCTGAAAATATAGGTGATTGCCACTAAATCAGCCTTGCACACCCCTCCCCATACCTTTAGACAGAGACTAATACTTTAAAGGAGTGTCGTTGATGAGCCATAACCGCTTGATTTCCGTTACGGGTCTGGGCTATGTCGGATTACCGGTTGCCGTTTCATTTGGACGATTGGGACCGGTGGTGGCTTTTGATATTTCTAAGCCTCGGGTTGACGGCCTGATCGCTGGTCATGACATCACCGGAGAAGTCACAGATCCCGATTTGGCCGCCAGTGATTTGTTGCTGACCACCGATGCTGCAGATTTGGCCAAGGCTGATTTTCACATCGTCACCGTGCCAACCCCGGTTGATGATGCCCATACTCCTGATCTTTCCCCACTGGTCTCGGCGTCCAAAACCATTGGGCAATATTTAAAAAATGGCGACATTGTTGTTTATGAATCGACCGTTTATCCCGGTGCCACCGAAGACATCTGTGTTCCGGTTCTGGAAGAAACATCCGGCCTGAAATGCGGAACGGATTTTTGGGTGGGCTATTCCCCCGAACGCATCAATCCCGGCGATAAAGAGCATCGTTTTGAAACCATCACAAAGGTGGTGTCTGGACAAGACCACGCAACTCTACAAACCGTGGCAAACGTTTATAGCTCGGTTGTGACGGCGGGCGTGCACAAAGCCCCCACCATCAAAACCGCCGAGGCCGCCAAGGTCATTGAAAATACCCAGCGCGACATCAACATCGCCTTGATGAATGAATTGGCGCAAATTTTCAACCGCCTCAACATCGATACCACCGATGTTTTGAAGGCTGCGGGCACAAAGTGGAATTTTTTGAAATTTTCGCCGGGCTTGGTGGGCGGGCATTGCATTGGCGTTGATCCGTATTACCTGACGTATCGCGCGGAACAGGCCGGACACCAACCCAAAATGATTTTGGCCGGACGTCATATTAATGATGAAATGGGCGCGTTTATTGCCCAGCAAACCGTAAAATTGGTGCTGAAAAATAAACTTGGGGCTCCGTCTAAGAACCTCATCACCGTTTTGGGCCTAACATTCAAAGAAGATGTGCCGGATCTGCGCAACACCAAAGTCATTGATGTTATTGATGAACTTGAGACTTTCGGCATGGATATTCAAGTTCACGACCCAGAGGCCAATGCCGCTGAAGCCAAACACGAATATGACTTAACGTTGTCAGATATTGATGATTTGGCCCCGGCCGATGCCGTCATTGTCGCGGTTCCCCACTTTGAATACCGTCAAGGCGGATGGGCCTTTATAACCAGCCTGCTCAAAGACCAAAAAGGTGTGGTTATTGATGTGCGCGGCGTGCTGGATCGGGACCTGACCCCCGAGGGCATCACTTTATGGCGGCTCTAAAGTCTTTTCTTATCCCTTAAAATACATAGGGTCTTTTCATTTCCCTTAAAATAGGTGTAAACTCTGTCGTCTGCCCTGATCGGGTGTGTCGTTCATAATTGACTAGGGAGTTTATCGATGTCTACCGGTACCGTTAAATGGTTTAATACCACCAAAGGCTATGGCTTCATTACACCAGACGAAGGTGGTGGGGATGTTTTTGTTCATATCTCAGCCGCGCAAGAGTCTGGCCTGTCCGGCCTGAATGAAGGTCAAAAAATTCAATATGAATTGGCCGAACAGCGCAACGGAAAAATGGCTGCCGAGCAATTGGTCTCCGTGGAATAAGCCTTAGGAATAAGTCTTTTTTTCATATCCTTTTTTACGCCCTCAACCGCAATCGGTGAGGGCGTTTTTTTAGCCCTAGCCCAACTTATCGGTGGCGACATGGTACTCTGGATCTTCGACCACGTTGACTTCGACCATATCTTTCGCCCGATGCAACAATTTACGGCATTCGGGGCTTAAGTGGATCAGGTGCAAAGTCTTGTTCCGCCGACTGTACCGTTCAGCCAAGGCATCCACGGCTTCAAGGCCAGAGTGATCGGCCACACGAGACAACTGAAAATCAACAACCACATCATCCGGGTCATTTTCAGGATCAAACAAGTCCCGAAAAGATTGAGCAGAACCAAAAAATAATGGCCCTTGGATTTCATAAACTTTGCCGCCCGAGGCATTTTCACCGATGCGCGCCGTAATCCGTGTGGCATTGCCCCAAGCATAAACCAACGCCGATACAATCACGCCAACCACCACGGCAATCGCCAAATCAGTAACAACGGTAACGCCCGACACCAAAATCAACACAAAGGCGTCTGAGCGGGGAATGCGGTTCAAAATACGGAAACTGGACCATTCAAAAGTCCCCAAAACCACCATCATCATCACGCCCGTTAAAGCCGCCAAGGGGATCATTTCGATCAGGCTGGATGCAAACAGAATGAAAATCATCAAAAAGGCCGCCGCAGAAATACCCGACAGACGACCGCGTCCTCCGGAATTTACGTTGATCATAGATTGACCAATCATCGCACAACCGCCCATGCCACCAAAAAATCCGGTGGCAACGTTGGCGACGCCTTGGGCCACGCATTCTTTGTTGCCGCGTCCACGGGTGTCGGTGATTTCATCAATCACGGTCAAAGTCAGCAAGCTTTCGATCAAACCAATTGCCGCCAAAATAAACGCATAAGGGAGAATAATCATCAGGGTTTCTAAGTTCAAAGGCACCATCGGAATGTGAAAATCAGGCAACCCACCCGCAATCGACGCCATATCCCCAACCGAACGCGTATCAAGACCCAAACCCAAAACCACTGCTGTTACGGCCAAAATCGCCGCCAATGGGGCCGGAATAATTTCCGTAATCTTAGGCAAAAAGTGAATAACCGCCATCGCCAAGGCCACCAAACCAATCATCAAGTACAACTGATTTCCGGTCATCCAAGATGTCACGCCCGCTCCATCGGTGACCTTAAACTGCCCCAATTGGGCCAAGAAAATGACAATTGCCAAACCATTCACAAAGCCCAACATGACCTGATGTGGCACCATGCGGATATATTTACCCAGATGCAAGGTCCCGGCGGTAATTTGAATGACCCCCATCAAAACCACAGTCGCAAACAAATATTCAACACCATGCTGGGCAACCAAAGCCACCATCACCACGGCCAAAGCCCCCGTCGCGCCGGAAATCATCCCCGGACGACCACCTAAAACGGCGGTGATCATGCCCACCATTGCCGCCGCATACAGCCCCACCAAAGGGTGTACGCCCGCCACAAAGGCAAACGCCACGGCTTCGGGCACCAGAGCGAGGGATACGGTCAGACCCGACAAAATATCGGCCTTCATCGAGGCGACTTTGGAAATATGAAATTCAAACATGTGTTTTTTTTACCGAACAAGAAGAGTTAAGGCCTGAACGTGTTCATCTTAAACAAACACACGCAGGCCCCCATTAATTTGACGCCCTTGTAACAGGTCTCAACCCAAAAGGCTAGCGTTCGAAATTGGCTAAGCCCGCCCAGCTTGGCGGCTAAAGGCGGCTTGTGTGTTGGCTCTGTTCAGGGAGTTTTCGATATCTTGTGGAGAAATACGACGGCATTTTACGGCTTCTAAAAGTTCCACCTGAACCGCCTGTTCTTTATCCAAATGCAACGATACCGCATGGCGGATAAAGGCTTTGGTGGTGGTGTCCACGGCAGTGCTGGCCAACGCATTGGACAGCAATTCGCGGCGCACCAAGCTTGGGAATTTCAAGACTTCGATGGCCACCAGTTTTTTCACCTGCAGCGGAATCATCGGCGTGGCAAAAATACGGTCTAAGCAAAAACTATAAATGCCAAAATCCAAATGCCCCGCAACCGACGTTGTGAAATCTACAAAATCATCAATAAACAGCCCAGAGGAGACTTTCTTTTCAATCAGCATGCGCACGGTCGCCAAAAATTCGCGGTACCGTTTGCGCGCGGGATTTAAGTCATCGCCTAAGGCGGCTTCTAATTCGCGAATGCGCGTTTCGCGAAAGCCTGCTTGGAGAATTTGGGCCGCACCCTCGCGCACGCGGGGGCTCAACGTTTGGCGTTCGATCAGCTCGAACAGTTCTTCGTAAGCTTCGCGGCGATGGTCATCCAAAGACGATGCCCGTTGCGCCAACGGCATAATCGCCGCACGCCCCACCAATTCATCGCGCGAAAACATCGCCGCCATGGCTTGAGCATCTTTGGGAATACGGACTTTGGTGGAATGGAAATCGTCAGAAATCAAAAAACGGCCATTGCCTTGAAATGTCAAATAACGCCCCAGTTTGGTGCAACTGACAAAATGATCGGCCAGACGAACCCCCGTCATTGCCCCCACGGTTTTGATGGTTCGGGTGTTCACTTGGGGATGGGCGTTTTTAGGATCTAAACTCATATGTATTTCCTTGATCTGCCTATGTCCAAAATTATACGCCAAATTTTGATTTTAGCAGAGACCCCTTAAGAAAGCCTTCGACGGCCTTTTCAATTTTATCTTTCAGCGGATAAATTTTCAAAACATCATCAATGCGTCTGGTCAGGAAATCCCACGTATCTTGATGGTCTTCGCTGGAATCATCCAACCAAAACAATATGGTCGCCGCATAAACGCCGCCCAGCAATGTGCGTTTGGTATAATAATTAAAGTCCGCCGAACGGTCGCCCGCCAAATACCAGATATTGTCGACCGTGGTATGGGTGATTTTCGCCATCAGCACCGTATGGGTGGGCAACATCAAAAGGCCCAGCCCCCGGCGCACGGCTTCTTTGTGTGGCGTCAGAAATTCCAACCGAGCCCGCACGCCAAAAATCACCCGGTCGCGCACCCGCATGCTGTCCAAATCAGCCGCATTCATCGCGTCCATCATGGCGCGGTCCGAAATCGTTGCAAAATGGGCGATGGCATCAACCGCCCCACCGGGAAACAAACGCCTAGCCGTATTTGCGTCATAACCCACATCAACAGCCCCGGCGTTCAAGGCCTCATAGCCCCAGCCGTCAAACGCAACGTGCGCAGAAGCCGCCAAAACGATGGCGTCTTTTTTCTCTTCGCGGCTTGGTTTGGGGTTCTGTTTTGCGTTCTGTTTTGCGCTCATGATTATTCTACTCTTCGTCTTCGGCCTGAAAGGTTCGCATCAATTCATCGTTAAAACCAAAACTTTTCATATCTTCGATGCGATGAGGATACAGTATTCCGTCCAAATGGTCACATTCATGTTGCACAACCCGCGCATGAAAGCCCGAAGCCTCACGCTCAAAGCGTTTTCCATCCAGACCATAGGCCCAATAGCGAATGTGAGTATAGCGCGGAACGTCGCCCATCATCGACGGAATCGACAGGCATCCTTCAATTCCGGTTTCCATTTCTTCTGAGAGTGTTTCAATTTCGGGGTTAATCATGATGGTCAACGGCACGCCGTCGCCTTCCCCGCCTTCGCGAGCATCCCGGCCACCATCCACAAAAAACACGACAATGCGTTTCGACACATGGACCTGAGGGGCCGCCAATCCGGTACCATTGGCATCGTCCATGGTTTCCAACATATCGGCAACCAATTGCCGGACTTCGGGGGCGGTTGGGTCTTCGACGGGTTCTGCCACAACATTCAGCACAGGGTTTCCCATGCGGGCGATTTTCAGCAGGGCCATAATATTAGAGACTTTCGATAATTAAAGGACTGTGCTACAACTCAGCTTCGTTCCGTCCTAATGTGGGATGGAATTCGTTCAGAATCAAGTGTTCTGAGCATAAACCCAAACTTGAAAGGATGTGATTAACGTGCAAGTTGTCGTCAGAGATAACAACGTTGATCAGGCGCTTAAAGTGTTGAAGAAGAAGATGCAGCGGGAAGGTATTTTCCGCGAGCTGAAACTTCGCAAACACTACGAAAAGCCCTCTGAGAAACGCGCACGCGAAAAGGCCGAGGCCGTTTCCCGTGCTCGTAAAATGGAGCGCAAGCGCCTGGAACGCGAAGGTTTCTAGAAACCTTTAAGTTCACACTTCTGGAATTTCGATTCCTAAAAACCCGCCCCCTGTTTCAGGTGGCGGGTTTTTTAGTGGTCTTTTCCAAGTCCAGCAAAGCCTGTTTAAGGTCCACGCCCCATTTATAACCGCTGAGTTCACCCGAACCGCGCACCACCCGGTGACATGGCACAACAACGGCAAGACTGTTTTTCGCGATCGCACTCGCCACCGCACGGGCCGCTGTGGGTTGGCCGATAGCGGTTGCGAGTTCGCCGTAACTGACGGTTTTACCCAGCGGGATGTCCCGCAACGCCTGCCACACCCGTTCTTGAAAGACGGTACCACGTATGTCTAACGGCAAATTCTGGCCTTCTGTTGGGTGATTGATTTGCGCCACGATTTGGGCGGCTTGGACCGCTAAATCCGCATCGGCGGGTTTTAGGTCCGCCAGAGGGAAACGAGACCTTAAAAGCTCTTCCCCCTCACCCTTTTGGACAAACTCAACCAAGCAAATACCGCGTGCGGTGGCTCCAATGATGATATCGCCCAGATCAGAGTGCGCAGAGGCAAAGCGAATCCCCTCGCCTTTGGCTCCATTTTGACGGCTTTTGGGGCTAACCCCGCCGCGTGTCATATCCGCATAGGCTCTGGAACTGCTGACATAGCCCGCGTCATATATCGCGTTGGTGACGCTGTCGGATAAATTCAGGCCCTGTAAAAAACGTTGTTTGCGCACCGCCATGGCGTAACGTTTGGGCGATAAGCCGACAATTTTTTTGAATACTTTTTGAAAATGAGCCGGGCTTAAGTCTGCGGCCTTTGCCAGACTGTCGAGGTCAGGCGGCGTTTCTAAATTTTGCAGGTCTTCACAGGCCTTGCGAATCAGATCAACCTGAGGACTGGCTCCGAACTGATCGGGCAAGCACCTTTTACAGGCGCGAAATCCGGCTTTTTCGGCTTGCTTGGTGGTTTCATAAAAATCAACATTTTCACGTTTGGCCTGACGGGACGAACAACTGGGCAGACAATAAATTCCGGTGGTTTTGACGCCGTAGATAAACACCCCGTTTTGCGAAGTATCCCGGTCACAAACCGCTTTCCATCTGTCCGCATTTTTGTTCATGATTTTCGCCATATCTTTAACAAACGTCCATCAATGGCGGCGAGGCCAAGGCCGATTAACGCCATGCCCATCAAATGTTCCTTCAACAAAACTTCATCCAAAACCATAATGCCCAGAATAATTGCACTCACGGGGACCAAAAACGTTACCAGCAATATATTGGTGGCCCCAGCCGTGGCGAGAATTCTGAAATAAATCAAATAGGCCAAGGCCGTTGAGACCGAGGCAATGCCCAACACGGCCCCAATAACCGGAGCACTGGGCATCGCCAAAGTCCACGGTTGATCCACCCACATCACAATTGGCAACAGCACGATGCTCGACGCCGTGACCTGACCCGTTGCCGTCGCCATCGGCGTCAGCCCCATAGACTTAAAGCGTCGTCCATAGACACCCGCAAAGGCATAGGACAATCCGGCCCCCAAGCACGCAAACTGAGCCAACACATTGTCGCTCAAGACTTCGGTCACATCGATGCCAATCATCACCGCGACACCTGCTAAACCCAACAGCACACCAAAAATACGCGGCAAAGTCAGTTTTTCATCTGCCGTCATGCCGTGCGCCACCAGCACGGTGAACAACGGCGTGGTGGCGTTGAGGATAGACGCCACGCCGGACGCAATATGGATTTGCCCCCATACAATCAGGCTGAACGGAATTACGTTGTTTAACAATCCCATCACCAAAAAGGCGGTCCAGACAGGTCCGGTCATTGGCATTTTTCGGCCCGTGAATTTCATCACTAACCACAAGATCATCGCCGCCAGTGCGACCCGGCTGACCACCACCGTGAAGGTCGGCAGTTCTTTCACGATAACGCCATTAAAAAAGAAAGACCCGCCCCATAATATGGAAAGCAAAATCAGCAGGCCCCATTCAACGGGCGTCATGGCTGTATTTATTTTTGATGTGTTCATAAATTTGTTATCTCACAGGATCACACACGGTGCATCCCATTTCCTGTGATTGATTTTTTATCTGCGTTTGGGCAATTAACTTAAGCCAAGCCAGCGTTTCCAAAATGGTTTTTTGAGCGGTTTTTTCCGTTTGCGTTTTTTAGGGGCAGAAGCTTCGACTTTTGGCGGAGCATTTAGGGCTTTGTTGGTATACGAATACAACATCTTAAAGTCGCCTTCGTCATTGATCTTGTAATACGCAATGCGGTGGATCTTCGCATTGCGTTTGACCCGCGCTTCGGCATCGTCTTGGGCATCTTTTTTATCATAAATACTTTGGCTATACGTAACCTTGCCTTCTTTTAAGGCTTGGCCTTTCGCGCAAACATAGATTTCAACCGCACTCATCGTAACCTCAATATCCAACACTTCTTTAAACCTTAGTGTAGGCAGCATTGCGATCACTTGTCGATGATGRTAACGATAACGCTACAGACAAATGAAATGTGGATAAGGACGTATAATCATGTCGACCGTAATGATTACCGGGGCAAACCGAGGCTTAGGTTTGGAATTCGCTCGCCAATACGCAGCAGACGGCTGGCACGTCATCACCACCTGTCGCCGGCCCGCCGAAGCGGCCCAATTGAACGGCCTCAAAAACTGTGACGTACATGCGTTAGACGTCACAGACTTTGCCGCCGTGGCAAAGTTGGCCCAACAGCTGGACGGAACCAAAATTGACGTTTTGATTAATAACGCCGGAGTCTATGGACCCAAGGGTGACACTCTGAATAACGTTAACTTCGACGCTTGGCCGGACGTTTTAAAAACCAATGCCATGGCGCCGCTGTGCGTCTCTCAATGTTTTGCCCCCCATGTGGCGGCCAGTGAACAAAAATGCATCGCGACGTTGAGTTCGAAAATGGGCTCGATGAGCGACAATTCCTCGGGCGGAAGCTATATCTATCGCTCGTCCAAAGCCGCCCTAAACGCGGTGCTGAAAAGCCTGTCCCATGATTTGGCTGAATTTGGCATCAACGTGATCACCCTGCATCCCGGCTGGGTCCGCACCGACATGGGTGGCCCTAATGGCCTGATTGATGCGCCCCAAAGCGTCAACGGCCTGCGCCAAGTTATCGCCAACGCAAGCCCTGAAACCAGTGGTGGGTTTTTCAATTATGATGGCGCT
>NVSZ01000059.1 GCA_002732845.1 Rhodospirillaceae bacterium | reverse complement strand
GTTTGTGATGTTGAAAGACACCGACCCGCACAGCTCGCTGACCTATTTAAAACACATCAGCGTGGTGGCGGCGGAATTGACGTATGAAGACATCGCCTTGGGCACCACTTGGTATGCACCGTCGGCGAATGCAAAATTTGTGCGGGTCGAAGAAGGGCTTAAGGCTGAACTGGATCTCAATCTGCAAATTGGCGAGACCTTGTCCCAAGTGTCCGTCGAAGGCACCTATTCTTTGAAGTCACAGCGGGCYGATTTGGGTTTGAGYTTTGAAGATATCCGACCCGCTGAATTTGCCTCGGTCTCGCCCCAGCTTAATTTTCTGCAAGCCCTTGATTTGCCCTTGAGCGGAACCTTGACGCTGAGCATTGAAAAAGGAGGCGTTTTAGAAGGCATTGGTTTTGATTTGGCGGGCACAGCCGGTCACATCACGTTGCCGGTCCCTTTGGCCGTTGACTTAGGCGTCCTAGATTGGGCGCAGCGCTTCGGAGTCTCCGCTATTGACCTTAAGGGCCGTTATGAAGGGGTCGGTAATGTCGTCAATATCACTTCCTTAAATCTCACGGCACAGCCCGGTGAAAAGCTTTATTTTCCGGCACCCTTAGATCACGAATTGGCCTTTGAAAAGCTAAGCACCAGCCTGTCTTATGTGGGGGCCACGGGACACTTAAATGTCGATCATTTACGTCTTGATTATGGTCAAGGCTTTGGGGATTTAAAAACCGACGTTTCCGCGACGGTGGTTCAAAATCCAAACGGATCGCTGTTGATCGATTTGAAAGGCCTAGCCCAAAACGTGCGTTATGATGATTTACCAGCGTTGTGGCCCAAGACCTTAGGCATTGATGTGCGCACTTGGGTTATGGAAAGCCTTTCCGCCGGAATTGCAGACCGGGCGTCGATCGATGTGTCTTWGGATTTCGAGGATAAAAAAGGYCTTCAGCTCAAAAATCTGTCGGGCAATATCACCAGTCATGGGCTTACGGTGAATTACATTTCGACCATGCCTCGGGTGAAAAATGCAAAAGGCTATGCGACCTTTAATGATCAAGAATTTAACATTACCATTGAAAGCGGGACTAGCGCTGGCGGATTGGAAATCAAACGCGGCACGGTCAATTTGGTTGAACTGCAAGAAGATATGCAGTGGGCTGAAATTAACCTAGATATCGATGGCCCGGTACCTGGTATTTTAAAGCTGATTGATTCAGAACCCTTACGCTTTGCCTCTGGTTTGGGCATGGATGCGGCTACGGCAACTGGATTTTCATCGGGAAATCTTAACCTGCGCATTCCTTTGAAAAATGATCTTGTGGCTTCTGAAGTTGAAGTTTTGGTGGCCACAAAATTAACCGAGGCCGGGCTTAAGGGCGTGATTTTTGATAAAGACATCACCGAAAGCACGCTTGATGTTGTCGTCGATAACAACGGATTGGCGGTTAAAGGTCATGCGAAATTGGGCAAAGTCCCCGTACAGTTAAAATGGGATCATGACTTCAGGCCGAATGCTTTGTTTGCCGATCGCTATGAAGTGTCGGGCTATATTGAAGACGTTTTAAATTTAGGGTCCTTGGGCATTCATGTGCCAGATATTTTATCGCGGTATATGAGCGGCGGGGCCGAAGTGAATATCAATCACACGGCCTTGAGCGACGGTCGGCAATCCCTGTCGGCACGGATTGATCTTGCCAACGTGGTTTTGTCGGCACCGGAACTGGGCTGGGAAAAAGCCAGTGGCGTGCCGGGATCTGCTGTTTTAGAAATGCGCATTGATGATGATGTTTTGGATGAAATTCCAAAATTTTCTGTCTCTGCCCCGGATATGGATATTTCCGGATCGGTCAGCTTTCGCAAAGGCGGCATCTTGGAACGGGTGAATTTAGACACCATGCGCTCTGGCCTGACCGATGTAACGGGCTCGTTAATTCCGTTGGGCGGCGAAGAATGGGAAATTGTTCTGCGCGGTGATCGGTTTGATGGTCGAGTGTTGTGGGATGAGTTTTTAGGCAAAGGCAAAAAAGCCTCTGCGGAGCCAAAACCCAAAGATATAGAAGGCAAAACGGAATTGGTGATCCACGCGGCGGTTGATATTCGGTCGGTGCTGGTCAGCCAAGACAAGGTTATCCAAGATGTCATTGGCACCGTTTATCGGGACCGGGGGCTGTGGCGCAAGGTCGACATCAGCGGTGTGGTTGGCGAAAGCGGTACCGTGGAATTGATGTTGGGAACGGGCGAAAATGAATTACGCTATTTATCGATTACGTCCGATAATGCGGGTGCGACTTTAAAAACCTTGGACTTGCACGACAATATCCTTGGCGGAAAATTTGATTTAAAAGCGGCCTACACACGGCCCGGAAAAAATGCCCCACTAGAAGGCAAAGTCACCGTTGAAAACTATGCCATGCTTGAAGCCCCGACCTTTGCCAAATTGATCGGCGTCATGTCGTTAACAGGGATTTTGGATGCTTTGCAGGGTGAAGGTTTGAATTTTGATATTTTAGATATGCCGTTTAAATTGGAAGATGGTGTTTTGGAACTGACCCGCGCGCGCGCCTCGGGCCCGACCTTAGGCGTCACCGCCACCGGTACAGTCGACATGAACAATCAGGTTTTGGATTTAAAAGGCACCGTGGTTCCGGCCTATGCCATCAATGCTTTGCTGGGTAAAATCCCGTTGATTGGCCCGTTGTTTTCCGGCGGTGAAGAAGGCGGTGGCCTGTTTGCCGCGACCTATACGATGAAGGGTCAAGGCGAAGACGTGGTGATTTCTATGAACCCGCTCAGCGTGTTGGCCCCCGGCGTGTTGCGCAATATCTTTACCGGAACCGATAAAGATAAAGACGCGGAGCCCAAGCCAGCGCCTGAGCTTAAATAGCGCGCAGCAAAACGTGACGTTTTTTACCCGCCGACATTTTAATCACGCCATCGTCATTTAAATCCGCAACACTTACGGTGTGGCTGATGTCGCTGACCGCTTTGTCATTGATGCGCGCGCCGCCGCCTTTGATCAGACGTTTGGCATCGCCACCCGATCCCGCTAATCCCGCCAACATAAAGGCGGAAAAGGCCGCAATGCCATCTTCTAATTTGGCGCGTTCAACATCAACGGTGGGCAAGTCTTGCCCCAGTTGGCCTTGCTCGAAGGTTTTTTCGGCGGTGGAATGTGCGGTTTTTGCGGCGGTTTCGCCGTGTAACATTTTGGTCACTTCGTTGGCCAGAACCTTCTTAGCTTCATTGATCTCTTGGCCTTCGAAAGCCTCAAGGCGTTCAATTTCGGCAAGGGGAAGTTCGGTGAACAGGCGCAAGAATTTGCCCACATCGGCGTCTTCGGTATTGCGCCAGTATTGCCAATAATCATAAGGCGATAATTGTTCTTCGTTCAGCCACACGGCGCCCGCTGCAGTTTTACCCATTTTGGCCCCGGACGATGTGGTCAGCAAGGGGGTGGTCAGGCCGTAAGCTTCTTTTCCATCAACCCGCCGTGTCAGTTCAACACCGCTGATGATGTTGCCCCATTGATCTGATCCCCCCATTTGCAAGTTGCAACCGTGGGTGCGGTTCAAGGCCAAGAAATCATAAGCCTGTAAAATCATATAGTTGAATTCCAAGAATGTCAGAGGCTGTTCGCGCTCTAAACGCAGCTTCACAGAGTCAAAGCCCATCATGCGGTTGATGGTGAAATGCGGTCCGAAATCACGTAGAAATTCGAGGTAGTTCAACGATTTTAACCAATCGGCATTGTTCACCATCACCGCGTCGGTGGGGCCGTCGCCAAATTTCAAAAACTTGGCAAAGACTTTTTTGATGGAGTCCATGTTCGATTGGATAACGTCTTCGGTCAGCAATTTGCGGCTTTCGTCTTTGCCGGAAGGATCGCCCACCAAAGTCGTGCCGCCGCCCATCAAAACGATCGGTTTGTGCCCGGTTTTTTGCAACGTACGGAGCATCATAATCGGCAAAAGCGATCCCACATGCAGGCTGGGTGCCGTGCAATCAAACCCGATATAGGCCGTGACAATGCCTTCGGTGGCTTTTTTGTCTAAGTCTTCGAGGCCCGTGCATTGGTGCATATAGCCGCGTTCGGTAACGGATTTTAAGAAATCTGATTTAAGATCGGTCATGATTGGTCTGGGTCCTATTGCATGTTTGTCTCGGACTTAGCACAATGGCGACAGGCACACAATGTGCAGTGGGGTTTCGTTGATGGAAAGTTATACGGCAATTGGCTTGATGAGCGGCACGTCTTTGGACGGCATCGACGTTGCTTTGATCCGAACCAACGGCACCGATCAAGTCGAATTTGGCCCCGCGCTGACTGTGGATTATGATGTGAGCTTTGTGAAAAGGCTCCGTAAACATTTGGGCGCGACAAGTGGATGTGAAGAGCTTGAACAAGACTTGACGCTGTTGCATGTGAAGGCTGTGAAGGCCTTGTTGGATCAAGAAAATCTGAAATCCACCGACATTGATGTGATTGGCTTTCACGGACACACCCTGCATCACGATCCGGCAAAGGGCATAACCGTGCAAATCGGCGACGGAGCCTTGCTGGCGAAGCAATTGGGCATTTCGGTGGTGAATGATTTTCGCAGTCAAGATGTTCGGGCCGGCGGGCAGGGCGCGCCATTGGTGCCCATTTTTCATCAAGCTCTGGTCGGAAGTCAAAATGAAGTGTCGAGCCCGGTTGCGGTGGTGAATATTGGCGGTGTTGCCAATGTGACTTGGGTTGGTGATGATCTTCTGGCATTCGATACCGGCCCCGGAAATGCGCCTTTAAATGATTGGGTGCAACGTCATACGGAACAAAACATGGACCGAAATGGGGTATTGGCGGAAAAAGGCACTGTGAATGCAGGGGTGTTGAGGGTGTTGTTAGAGAACTCTTATTTTGACAAATTACCGCCTAAATCCTTAGACCGCGATGATTTCAAAGTCGATCTCAAAGGGCTAAATTTAGAAGACGGAGCCCGAACCCTAACCGCCTTCATCGCAAAATCCATCGCCAAGGCCAAAGACTTCTTTCCGACCCCGGTCAACACATGGGTGATCTGTGGCGGAGGACGCCTGAACCCGGTGTTAATGGAAATGCTACAAAACGAAATCGAGGCCAAAGTTATGTCCGCAGATGATCTGGGCTGGGACGGAGACGCCTTAGAAGCTCAGGCGTTTTCTTATCTGGCGGTGCGCCACAAGCGCGGTTTGCCGATCACTTTTCCAAATACAACGGGCGTAAAAGAACCGCTTAGTGGTGGGGTTTTACATATACCAACATAGGGCTAACGTCTGCTTCCTGCCTTTTCTGATGATTAAAGCTTAAATCCAATCACTGCGACATCGTCACGACGATTTTCACCATCTTGATAATCTAGGAGGGTTTGGTAGATTATCTCTTTCTGTTCGGACATGGGCTTGTCCTGAACACTGGTGAGCAATTCCTTAAAGCGCCTCTTGCCGAACATTCGTTTCCGTTCTCCACCGATTTGATCGGTCAGGCCATCTGTTGTTAGATAAAAACTTTGGTCCGGCTTCAAATGAACTATCTGTTCCTCGTACACTTGTTCGTAGGGAATGCCCCGATATCCCATACCTTTTTTGGTGCCTTTGACAATGGAAATTCCGTTTCCATCATTGATCATCAAATCAAAACGGGCACCGACAAAGGTCATCTGTTGGGCTTCTGGGACAAAATAGCACGCGCCGAGTTCGATGCCGTCGTCACTATCACTTTCTCCGTAGTGCTGGCCGAGGGAAATTTGAATATATTGATGCAAACGAGCCACCAATTTTCCAAGATTACCCCCTTCAACCTCACTTATGGAACGCTCTAAGTTCCCAATCGAAATCAGGGTCATAAAGGCACCGGGTACGCCGTGACCAGTGCAATCACCGAGGAGGATGAGACACCCATCCCCCCAAGCCCCATACCAATATATATCACCGCCAACCACATCACGGGGTTCCCATAAAACAAAATTGTCTTGAGTCACCGNGGATATAATGTCGTCATCCGGTAAAATCGAACGCTGGATACGACTGGCGTACGTGATACTACCCTCAATATGGTACATGGCATCGCCAAGTTCGTCGTGAGCGACGGTAAGCTCTGCCTGGGCTTTTTTGCGCTGATCTATTTCCCGACCCATTTTGCGGTTCCAAATGACGACCAGTAAGATGATGACCACACCGCCGCCGACCACTTTCCAGATCAACGTATAATCGACCGCGTGTTCGAACCGTGTGGAAATCCACTTGTTGTATATTTTGTTACGTTCTGCTTCCGTAATCGAGGCTAGCGCCCTGTCAAGAAGCGGGGTCAGTTGCGGCCAGTCCTTTCGGGTGCCGATGGACAGGTTGTAGGCATAGGGCGTCGGGGCAGCAACCTTCAGGTTAGTGATCCCTTCCTTCTTCATGGCGAAAGACAACGTCACCAAGTTGCCAACGAAGGCAAAGACCTTACCGGAGGACACCGTTGCCAGCCCATCTCTCGTGCTATCGACGATCAGAAGGTCGATCTCGGGATGGTTATCACGCAGTTTAATATGGGCGAGGTCCTCTTTGACGACTGCGATAGTTCGCCCAGAAAGATCCTCGATATCGCCAATAAACGGAGCGTCATCACGGGTCATGATAATGACAGGAAACTTGATGAATGGCTGAGTGAAGTTGATAAATTCCTGTCGTTCTGGGGTCGTCGCAACGGATGACAAGATATCGATTTCATTGGCCTTCATTTTATCGATACTATCGGTCCAGGAACTCTTGCCAATAAGTTCGATTTTTACATCCAGGCGTTCCCCCAAAAGCCTTATATAGTCCGAGGTTATTCCCTGGTAGCTTCCGTCTTTACCGATGAAATCAATGGGCGACCAGTCGGGGTCGGTACCGAGACGAAACGGGGAATGTGCATCAAGCCAGTCCCGTTCTTCGTCGCTGAGTTTCACCTTCACTTGTAATGCGGCTTCGCTATCAACGGAAATCCACTTGTTGCGGATTTTCTGGAGGTCTTCCTGAGTGATGCTGTCAAGAGCCTTGTTCAGGATGGGAACCAGTTGTGGCCAATCCTTGCGAACGCCCATGCTGAGGTTGCCGATCTTCAAACCGGCATCCGCCGCCACCCGCAGATTGAGCAGATTATTCTTCTGGGTCAGGTAGGTCCCAACACCCAGATTGATGACCATACCATCCGTCTTGCCGACCGAAACGGCCTCTAAACCTTCCTCGGGTGTATCAACGGAATGAACCTTGATGTCGGGATAGTTTCGCAAAATTTCCTCAACATAGTAATAATCCTTTACCATTGTCAGGGTCTTCCCCGCGAAGTCTTCGAGGCCGGAAACGGAGGAATGGTCCTTACGGGTCATAATGATAATCGGCAGAGCGATGTAGGGTTTTGTGAACTGAAGGTATGCTTGGCGTTCTTCCGTATTTGCCGCCGCAGGCAATAGATCGATTTGCTTGCTTTTTGCCCCTTCGAGCACCTGGGACCAGGACAAGCTAGGAGTTACCACCATGGTAACACCAAGACGCTCAGCAATCAGGGTGATGTAGTCGGAAGACATGCCCTGATAGTCGCCACCGTCGCCAATGAATTCAAATGGCGGATAAGAGGGGTCGACACCGAGGCGGATAGTCTGGTGCTCATCGAGCCAGGATTGTTCCAACTCAGTCAACTTGACTTTGACGCGGAGTTTCTCTTCTTTCGCCGCAAGCGGTGCCCATTTGCGTTTGATTTCAAAGTGTGTTTCGCGAGGAATTTGGCTGATCGCCCTGTCGAGCATGGCCGTGAGTTCCGGCCAGTCCTTACGAATTCCGATATGGAACCCACGGGTCATTTCAGGGATCGTGGCATTCATCCTGAAATTGGTCATCAGGTTGTTCTGGGCGATGTAGCTGATTGCCACAGTAGCCCCGACCTGGGCATCCGCCTTGCCAGTGAGCATTGTATCAAGGGCTTCTACGAGACTCGATTGTGGAGCCAATATGATATCTGGGTGGTTTGTTTTGAG
This sequence comes from Rhodospirillaceae bacterium, assembly GCA_002732845.1. Taxonomy (GTDB): domain Bacteria; phylum Pseudomonadota; class Alphaproteobacteria; order Rhodospirillales; family Magnetovibrionaceae; genus JANLGW01. Next base: position 9,038 of record NVSZ01000059.1, on the reverse strand, counting down.
CCATTTATGCGCCTGAGAGTTGTTCAGGGTGGAAACAGTCTTTCCCTTGAGGTCGGCAAGTGATTTGTATGTAGGGCTGTCCTTACGGGTGAATATAGCATTGGTAAAGTTCATATAGGGTTCTGTGAATGCAAGGTAGGCCTCCCGTTCCGGATTTTTCGCCAACAGGCGAAGGCCATCGACTTCCCGGATCTTGGCGCGCTCTTGCATTTTTGCCCAATTGCCTGAGACAAATTCGAATTTGATCCCGAGCATCTCACCGAGCAGAGTGGCGTAGTCGGGCCCGATGCCCTCGACGTTGCCTTGAGCATCAACGCCGTCCAGCGGTGGAAACACGCCACCTCCCAGGACAATATTGGGATGCTTCTTGAGCCAGACTTTCTCCTGTTCAGTCAAAGCCACTTTCGGCACAGAGGATTGATCCTTTGTAGCAATGGTGATCCACTTGTCGCGGATGGCCCGATGCTCATTTTGGGTGATGTTTTTCAGAGCTTTATTCAAAATATCGGCGAATATCGGCCAATCCAGCCGCACACCGATGGCAAGGCCCTTGCTCTGTATATCGGCTTCGGCATCCAAACGTAGGTTAGGAATGTTATGCTCAGCGATGAGGTGCGAGACCGTGGCAAGGTTTTCGATCAGGCCGTCCGCTTTTCCGAACGATACGGCCTTGATGGCTTCGAGAGGAGTTTCGACAAATAGGGGCTCGATTTCGGGATAGTCCCTGACGATCTGGTCAACATAGTAATAGCCTTTGACCAGGGCAAGTTTCTTCCCCGCGAAACTCTCAAGGCTTTCGGCTGGCGTTCGATCCGTTCGCGTCACAATGGCGGTTGGGAAGGAAATATACGGTTGCGTGAAGTTTAGGTAGCCACGTCGGGTCGGTGTGTCCGTCAAGGCGGGGGAAACATCGATCTCTCCTTTTCGCAACTTCTCGTCCACCTGCGGCCAAGTTAGACCCGGAACTACCTCCATCTCTATGCCGAGCTGGATTTTGATCAGGTCGATATAATCCGCCGCCATACCGCGATATTCACCATTGTTGTCGATGAACTCGAACGGCGGATAAGCGGGGTCGACGCCGACACGGATTGTCTTGTGTTCGTCTAGCCAGACCCTTTCAGCCTCCGTGAGGCTGATATCCACAGCATTTTCTGCCAGTGGAGCAACTGGAGAAGCAAGCCAAGTCGCCAAAAAAGCGAGGGTAAAGGTAAGAATGGTGGAACGAAAAATGATATCTACCTCCCCGACAGCAAATGCCCAAGAGCAATGCAATCCAAGCTGGTTTAAATACTGTATCAGCTCACCATAGGAATTGCTAGCAACCATGATGTCCGCAGTGGGTCAAAAGCAGAAGTAAACTCAGTCATAAAATAACTTCCGCCGACCACCTGATAGCGGACGCAACATAGCCGTGTTCGATGTTTGCAATATGCACGTCATCAATCTCGAAGCTTATGAGCACAGGTCGTGGTGGTGGTGCCATGATACGCGTTTCACGGCGTTGCCTTTTCTTATAAATTGAGAAGACATGATTTGCGGTGAACTTTTTGTCCCTCGGAGTTTCATCGTTACGTTTATTCAGCCGCCCTTACATCAAGCCCAGCTCTCCCCGAGTTGGGCTTTTTTTGCGTGCCTTCATTCGGAGATCTCAAATGAAGAATCTAAACAATACACTGTCCGCAAACTCAGCCGCCAATGCGGAAGACGTTATGGCGACTAAAATCTTCCTGTGCAATCAAGTCCACTTTGACGATCATATCTATCGAGATAGTCTGCTTGACCTATGGAGACAAAAACCATTAAGCTATAATCTTATTAGTATATCAGAATGCCCGGCTCGTTGCTGTAATTAATGTGATGATTTTTACACTCACAACCCAAAAAACAGACCAAAAAAAGGCATGAAGAAAAACATACGTTGATCCTCTTGTTACAGCGATAAGGGATGTCGTTATGACGTTTGAACAAAACCTACTCAGACAAAAAGTTCTCACGCCATTGACGATGGCGCTTGTGCTGGTCATGGTGGTATTTTCCGGTTGGATCTTAATGTCGGAAAACGAAGCGCGCCAGCATGCTCAAACCGACCTTTCCGAAAAAATTAACCACAACTTCAAAATGTCGTTGAGTCGGGGTCTCATGACGATGCATTTTAAGCTGGACCAGATCGGCGAACGCGAGGACATCGTCAATGCGTTTTTGCGCAGGGATCGCGCGAGCTTGTTGGCCTTGACGAAACCTTTGTTTGACGATTTGAAGGCCGAGCACAAGATCACCCACCTCTCTTTTTTGGGTCCTGACAGGGTCAATTTTCTGCGTGTCCACCAACCGAAACGGCATGGCGACACCGTCAACCACGTGACGATTCTTGAGGCGGAGAAGATCCGCGACTCTTTCTTTGGTCTAGAAATCGGCTCGTTTGGAACGTTCACCCAGCGCTATGTGAAACCAATTTTCGAGCAGGCCGAACTGCTCGGCTATGTGGAACTGGGGATGGAGATCGAGCACCTCTTGCCACATATAACCGATAACACGAACGCCAAGTCATCCATAATCTTGCACAAGGTAGGCGTGGACCGGAAATCTTGGGAACGCGGCATGAAGTCTCTCGACCGTCGGGCGGATTGGGATCGTTATAAAAGCGCCGTGGTGATCTACGAAAGCTCGTGGGTGGGGCCTGATTTGAGCTCCCTAGTGGATGAGGCCATCGACTTGGGACACACGGAACATACCAGAATCGATAAGGATGGGGAGGTGTTCAACATCTCCTTCGTCCCGATCATGGATGCCGTAAACCGGGAAGTCGGCGACCTGGTCGTCATCAACGACATCTCCGACATCGTGGCGTCGTCACACCTAAAAGTTCTGACCGCAATAGCCTCTTGCATCTCTATCGCGGCTTTGTACTTAATCTGGCTTTATCCGTTTCTCGGTCGGGTCCAGTCTCGCATCGAAAAAAGTCAACTGGACATGTTGGAAAAGGACAAAATAATACGTCAAAATGAAAAAAAACTGTCTAACATTATTGCCTCCAGCCCTGCCGTTACGTACACCGCTGCAGCAGGTGGGGATTACGCCGCCACGTACATCAGCCCAAACGTGAAGGACTTGATGGGGTTAGACCCGGAAGACTTTCTATCAGCCCCTGCTTTTTGGGCCGATCACATTCATCCTGATGATGTGGACCGTATATTTGATGAACGCAGCAACTTGTTTGTCCATGAAAAATGTACCCACGATTACCGTTTTCGCAAACCCGACGGATCGTATATGTGGGTGCGCGACGATATGAAGTTGATATTTGACGACGAATCTAAGCCAAAGGAGATCATTGGCTCTTGGTCTGACATCACCAATCACAAAATGTTGGAACACAGCATCCAGGAACACATCAAGGAAATTAACTGTCTTTTCCAATTGTCGGAACTTCTTGTGGCCCGAGAGTTGACCTTTGAAAAATCGCTTCCCCATATTGCCGAGATGGTTGTCCAAGCCTGGCAATACCCGGACATTGCGGCGATGCGGATTTCCTATGGCGATCAAACCTACGCCACCGATAATTTTCAAGAAACGCCCTGGCGGATGACCTGTGAAATCAGGATCCATAAAGAAATCAGCGGCTTGATCGAAATCGTCTATTTAGAGGAGAAACCCAAAGAATTCCAAGGCCCGTTCACACGGGAGGAACGCAGTCTGCTTGATGAGATCACGGTTCGGATTGGCCAAAAATTAGAGGCCCTTCGTGACGACACAGAACACGCCAACATGGAACAGGAACTTCAGCAGGCGCTCAAGCTGGAAGCCGTGGGCCAACTTGCCGGAGGTATCGCCCATGAAATCAACACGCCAACGCAGTTCATCGGTGACAATCTGCGGTTTCTCGAAGAAGCCTGTGCTGATGTGAGCGGGGTGATCAAGAGCTACGAAAAGTTAGCCGTTGCTGCACGTACGGCGGGGGTGTTGGAAGCCGAAATCACGGCCGTGGAGCAAGCCGCTGATACGGCGGACTTGGACTATATCAAAGACGAAATCGGCCAAGCCATTACGCAGTCGCTTGGCGGCACCGAACAAATTTCCAGAATCGTCCTGTCCATGAAGGAATTCGCCCATCCCAGCACCAAGGAAAAAAGCGCCATCGATATCAACAAGTCCCTAGAGACGACAATCACCGTCTCGCGCAATGAATGGAAATACGCCGCAGATATGGAAACGGACTTCGCAGCGGACCTTCCTATGGTGCCTGGCTTGCCCGGTGAACTTAATCAGGTCTTCCTCAATTTGGTCGTCAATGCGGCTCATGCCATTCAGGACAAAATTGATGCCACCGGGGGCGATATGGGACGGATCACCATCAGGACCTATCAAGACAATGATTGGGTAAAAGTCTGCATTAAGGATACCGGAAGCGGCATTCCTAAAGACATTTATGATAAAATCTTCGAGCAATTTTTCACCACCAAAGAGGTGGGTAAGGGGACCGGTCAGGGTTTGTCCATCAGTTACGATATCATCGTGAACAAACACCATGGGAACATTTCCTTTGAGAGTGAAGAAGGACAAGGCACCACCTTTGTCATTTGTCTGCCCATAAGCAATAGCGAAGACGGAGCGGAGATGGTGAAATGAAACTACAGGTTCTCTTCGTCGATGATGAACAAGACATCTTGAACGGCCTTCGCCGCGCGTTGCGAAAACAACGTGGAGAATGGGAAATGGTGTTCGCCACCAGTGCTCAAGACGCGCTACAGGAAATAAAAAAAACTTCTTTTGATGTCGTTGTAAGCGACATGCGCATGCCGGGCATGGATGGTGCGGAGTTTTTGGAAATTGTTCGCCAGCAACTGCCAAATAGCTTCCGCATTATCCTATCCGGTTTTTCCGAAGAGGCCAGTACCCTGAAGACCATTGGCCCGGCACATCGCTACCTCGCCAAACCCTGTCCGCCTGAAGTCTTGGTTAATGTGATTTTCAGTGGATGCAGCTTGCGTCGATTAATTAAAAATGACCTAATCTTGCAGATGGTTAATGGGTTAGGCAGTCTTCCTTCTCCACCAAATGTCATCATGGATCTGTTGCGAGAATTGGATTCTCCGAACGCATCAGTGAAATCGGTTGCGAACATTATCGCCCAAGATATTGCCTTAAGCACCCAGGTTCTGCGCCTCACGAATTCGGCATTTTTTTCTTTACCGACCCAAGCCACGACACCAATGCAGGCGGTGTCCATTCTCGGCTTTGATACCATCCGCTCGGTTTTGATGATTTCGGGCATCTTCAACCAATTCAACGTTTTGCGTTCCATTCAGGGTAAATTCGAACGGCTCGCGATAAACAGCCTCACCATCGGCGAGGTGGCAAAGGCTTTATGTGAGGAGGAACGTTGCGATAAGATGATATCTGACCATGCTCAGTGTGCCGGGACGCTTTCCCATCTGGGTTCGTTGTTGCTGATGTCCTTAAAACCCAATGAATTCCTGAAGGCCGCCGAAACCTGTGATCACAATCAGACGACGATTTACGAAGTCGAACGGAAGCTGACCGGTATTGGCCATGCGGAACTCGGGGCATATCTTTTGGGKCTATGKGGGTTTTCTCAGCCCATCGTTGAAGCCGTAGCGTATCACCATACTCCAGAACTTYGTCCCTCTGACGCTGTGACAGCCGTGACTTTTGTTCACGCGGCCCAGTATCTTTGCAAGCCACATAATCACCGGGATGCGACCCGTCCGCTTCGGCACTCCCTGAATGAAGAGTATCTGACGCGTATCGGTGTGATTGACAAGTTGCCCCGATGGGRCGAAATTACGCAGTCTATATTAAACAAGGGGACAGCCTGATGAATGAAGACAACAGGGTTTTGCTGGTTGACGATGAACCGAATGTTTTGGCCGGACTGAAACGTCAATTGCGCAAGCAGTTCGATATTTCCACCGCGACCTCTGGCCAAGAGGCCCTTGATATGGTCGCGAACGAGTCCTCCTTTAGGGTCATTGTTTGCGACATGCGCATGCCGGGTATGGCTGGTCTTGAAGTGCTCAAACGGATGCAAACCTTGTCACCCGACACGACACGAATGATGTTAACGGGCAACGCCGATCAGCAAACAGCCATTGACGCGGTTAACGAAGGAAATGTCTTTCGTTTCTTCACCAAGCCCTGTCCTGCCCAAAAGCTGGCCACGGGCATTGAGGCTGGAATCCGTCAGTATCAACTGGTGACCGCCGAACGAGAATTGTTGGAACACACCCTCGCCGGCAGTATTAAAGTATTACTTGATGTTCTTTCACTCAGCGATCCGGCGGCTTTCGGTCAAGCTTGCCGTGTGCGCAAGTGGATGGAACAATTCGTGCGGCACATGAAATTTCCGCATTCTTGGGAATTTATAATGATGGCCATGCTATCGACCATCGGCCAAGTTGCGATTCCAAGGGAGATTATGGATCGGTTTCGAGCCGGGAAAACACTCACACAAGTCGAGGCCGAAATCGTGTCTCGTATGCCAGAAACGGCACGTAAATTAATCCAAAACATTCCGCGTTTAAAGTCGGTTGCCGACGCTGTCTTTTACCAAGCCAAAGGCTTTGATGGTGCTGGCTTTCCCGGCTACGAAATTATTTCCGGACAGGCAATACCCCTGGGCGCACGGATATTGCGCATTCTCAACGAGCTGGCGGCTTGCTCTGATGCCCCCATGCCGACGAAAAAAGCGTTCGACAAATTAAGGGCTAACTCTGGCCCCTATGACCCATTCTTGTTGTCGGAAATCTGCATTTTCTTTTTGAACAATGATAATAGCGATGAAGAAGAAAAACGCCAAACTGTGGAAGTCCCCTGTAGCATGCTAAACGTTGGAGATATTCTTGTTAGCGACTTGGAAACCAGCGCCGGGCACCTATTTTTGGCCTCTGGCTTTACCATTACCCAGCTTCATGTCGAGCACATCCGAAATTTGTCTAAGGTCTCGCCGTTAAAAGAGCCGGTAAAAGTTTCCCGATTTTAGGGGGTAACAAAAGACGAGTCTTAGGACCAAAAAGATACTTCTCGTTAACGATGAGCCCAATGAGGTCTGAAAATATGGCAGCCTAAAGAATGAGGTGCTGTGTACTTTATTCAGACAAGTCCATCAACGAAGCGGCCCGAGATCAGGTCCGGTCGCTCAACGGCAGTGACGTCTATAACCGATCCGCCCGTGATCGTAAAAAAATCGAACGACTGTTCGGCGAAGCCAAACGAAATATGGCCATGACGCGGCTCCGACTGCGCGGCCTGTGCGGAGCAAAGGACGAGTTTTTGCTCACGGCAACGGTCCAAAACCTGAAACGACTGGCTAAACTTGTCTCAAAACCACCCCCGAAACCGATGATGGCCTGACGATGTGTAAAAACGACAACAAAACAGACCAAAAAAGCAAAACCTGCCCCGGCATTGGTCGGAGGCAGGAGATAAAAATCTGCTTCTGACAAGAGCAGACACTGAAAATGGCTTCTGAGCGGAGTTTTTCAACAGCCTCGGCTAATAACGGAAGTTCTGAGGCACACCGGATAACTTCCGTTTTTGTACGGTAAACAGACATCATTATAGCGGGGATTGGACATGGGCTGGTGTTATCCATCACCCCATAATATCCATCAGATTTTTTAAATTTGGTCTGAATGTCCTTGCTGGCTTCAACGGGTTGGGCATCACCCGGTCTAGTTTTTACAATGCGTTAGGATCGCAAGACGCGCTTTTTAAAGAAGCGTTGGCTTTGTACTTTGAACAATCCCCAGACATTGCTTTTGCAAAAGCCAAGCCCGGCGTTTCTATCAAGGCGTTGTTGACTAAAACGTTTAAAGCGGCCTGTAAGGCTAGGGCTATGGATGAACAGGGGCGGGGGTGCATGGTTGTGAATRGTGTTGCCGAACTTTGCAATGTGAATGATCAACTCGGTGGCTTGCTCGAAGAAACAGTTCTGGGCAGTTTAGCCCGCATTCAACAGCTTCTTGAATGTTATGTGCAAAGTGGTGCGCGCAGAAGAAGACTTATGGGCGACCGCAGAGCYGACACTCAAAGGACTGGGCGTGTTGGAGCAGGTTTAAAATTCAACATCAAGCGCTAGCGCCGCAAAGTATATTTGGAACAATAACAGATCATTTCCCTTGCAAGAATATTAGGGTTTGCTACTATTTTGCATAACGATTCAGGTAATAAATTAATTAATTAATAATAGGAGCTCAATATGCTTGGTTTACGTCTTTTGGTTTTTGTAGTTGCCGCCCCGACCTTGGCTGGCATTCTCATGGTTGTTGCCCTTGTCGTCCCTATGGGTATGGATCAAGTTACGGCGATTGTCGGAGCCGTTGGTATTGGCGCTTTAGTGGCTATTCCGGCCAGTGTTGTCATTGAAAAAATGATCCGCCACGTGATGTGATGAAGAAGCCGTGCTAAAGTTTGTCACTGTTAAGTCGTATTTACAAAGAATCTCCCCATATCTAAATCGAACACAACCAAGATTTAAAAGGACTTTGAAAATGGCGACTTATGAATGTGATGTTTGTGGCATGAGCGTAAATGCAACGTGTGGCAAATGTGATGCTCCGCTGGAAAACGGATCGATTACGGTTGAGGGCGCAGACGTCCAAGTTTCGAAATGCCCCAACGGTCACGGCATGATCAAATCCCCACTGTGCTGTGGCCAAGACATGGTCTGTGCCGTCGGTGACTAAGACGTGACAGACGCTTTTGGATACGTGTACATCCTTGGCAGTGATGGTAAGGGTGGTCCGCGCACGTATGTTGGCTGGACCAACGATCTTTGTGCACGCCTAAAAACGCACAACGCGGGGAAAGGGGCCAAGTCCACCAAGGGCCGCACATGGACAATGCTCTACGCTGAACGCCTGCCCACCCGCAATGAAGCGATGAGCCGAGAATGGCACCTGAAACGGGATCGAACCTTACGCAGACTGGTACTGGCGGGTGCGGTATAGGCCGAGTGCTGCGCCCATGCCAAAGCTGACAACGATCACCCCTAAAATTTCCAATACGCCGGGAAC
>NVSZ01000058.1 GCA_002732845.1 Rhodospirillaceae bacterium | reverse complement strand
CATCAATACGGCCGCCGTTTTTAATCCTGAATTTGTCATTGAAGCAGCGCAAAAATTTGGCAGTCAATGCATCGTCGTTGCGGTGGACGCGAAAACCGTGTCGCCCGGCAAATTTGAAATTTTCACCCACGGTGGACGCAAGCCCACAGGTATCGATGCGGTCGAATGGGTGAAGCGTATGGCCGAATATGGCGCGGGCGAAATCTTGCTGACGTCTATGGATCGGGACGGCACGAAACAAGGCTTTAATCTTGAACTGACACGCGCGGTGGCGGATGCGATTTCGATTCCGGTGATTGCGTCTGGTGGCGTGGGCACTTTGGAACATATGGTCGAAGGCGTGCGTGATGGGCATGCGTCTGCGGTTTTGGCCGCTTCTATCTTTCACTTTGGAACGTATACCATAGGCGAGACCAAACGCTATATGGCCGAACATGGCATTGATGTGCGTTTGGATGGCTTGCCGGATGAGGATGTAAAATCATGAGTGATGCACAAATTTTAGACCGTTTATTTGCCACGATTGAAAGCCGCAAAGGGGCAGACCCGGAGACGTCTTGGACCGCTAAACTATTTGCCGAGGGTCGTTCYAAAATTGTCCAAAAAGTTGGCGAAGAAGCGGTCGAAGTCAACATCGCGGCTCTGGTCGAAGGTCCCGAAGCGTTAACGTCCGAAAGTGCGGATTTGCTGTATCACCTGTTGGTGTTGTGGGCGGATGCGGGCATTTCTCCGCAAGATGTTTGGGCCAAATTGGCGGAGCGTGAAGGCACGTCCGGCATCGCCGAAAAGAATTCACGTTAAGCACAAGAGGACCTCATCATGGCGTATGACACAGACAATATTTTTGCCAAAATTCTGCGCGGCGAAATTCCTTGTGACAAGATTTATGAAGACGACTGGGTTCTGGCGTTTAACGACATCGCCCCCGCCGCCCCGGTGCATGTCTTGGTGATTCCCAAAGGCGCGTATGTATCGATGGATGACTTTACGGCCACGGCATCGGATGCAGAAATTGTTGGGTTTTACAAAGCCGTTGGCAAAGTCGCCCGCGATTTAAGTTTGGTGGAACCCGGCTATCGCACCCTGAACAATACAGGCGTCCATGGCGGCCAAGAAGTTCCCCATTTTCATGTGCACATCTTTGGCGGAAAACCGCTGGGACCGATGCTGACTAGGTCGTCGTTTCGGTAAAATGAAAACCTTGTTTACCTTTGTTTTTGACCACGTACATGGCTTCGTCGGCGAGCGATAAAAGCGTCGCCGAGGTCTTGGCATTGTCGGGGTACAGGGCGATGCCGATGCTGGCGCCCAAGATGGTTTCTTTGCTGCCCAGATTAATCGGCGCCGCCAAAATCTTATTTAGATTTTCCGCCATGTTGGTAACATCAATTGTGTTGGTAACATCGGTCATGATGATGGCAAATTCATCGCCRCCAAAACGCGCCACGGTATCTGTTTTGCGCAAACACGAAACCATGCGGCCGGCCATTTTTTTGAGGATCTGATCACCCATCATATGCCCCATGATGTCGTTCACGGCTTTGAAATTAYCCAGATCTAAGAACAAGACGGCGACCCTTGTTTTTTCACGGTCCGCGCGCGCCAAGGCCAGCTCCAAACGATCCATCAACAACACCCGATTGGGAATGTTGGTCAGGGTATCGTGGGTGGCCAAGTGGTTGATTTCGTCTTCTAACTGTTTGCGTTCGGTGATGTCGGTATAGGTCGAGGCATGTCCGCCATCTTGCATGGCGTGGCGGCGTACATGCACAATGCGCCCATCCAACATGGTGAATTCTTCGCGGGAATCTTTTCCGGCTTTGAGCACGCGGGCAAGTTCTCGGTCGGCTAATTGTTGTGGATCACCGACGCCAAATCCGCCTTTTTTGGCGATGTGCAAAATGAGTTCGGCCATGGGCATRCCGGGGCGAATAAGRTCGGCAGGCTGATACCAAAATTCGAAACACTTTTTGCTCCATGCCACCAGCTTTTGATCAGAGTCCCAAACCACAAAACCCTGACTGCTGGTGTTCAACGCGAACTCGAGAATCTTCAGTCGATTATAATCACTTGTGTGCCCGTCAAATGTATCTGTCATAATGATTAAGCGTGACCGCCTTATCTATTTCTGTCAATGCCTAACACATTTAAATTTCGGCCTAAATGTGGGTTTAGATTTATCGGCCTGTCTTAAAATAGGTGGTCACGATGAGAGAATGACGCGGGGGCGAATTTGGGGGGAAAGTACGCCGGATGAAGGCGCAAAATTTCATTTCACCCTGACCTTAAATTTTGAAGCCTCTACGTAATGGTTTGGCGGCCGGGTGGGCGGCGGCGATAGGATAAAGCTTCGGCCACGTGGTGTTTTTCAATGTTTAAAGTATGGTCTAAATCGGCGATGGTGCGGGCCACCCGTTGAATGCGGTGATAGCCCCGCGCCGACAATCGGGTGCGGGTTGCGGCTTCGTTCAATAAGGCCTCTGCGGCGGGGCTTAAGTTTACAATTTTTTCCAGCAACTGACCGTCCGCATGGGCGTTTAACGCGATGGCCGCCCCGGCGTCTTTAAACCGTTGGCGTTGCACGGCGCGGGCTTGGTTGACTCGGGCGAAAACATCGGCGCTGGTTTCTTTGGGCGGCGGCAAAGCCAGATCAACGGCGGGCACCATCGGCACATCCACATGTAAATCGATGCGATCCAACAACGGCCCGGACAGGCGATTTTGATAATCTTCACCACATTTAGGCGCGCGGGAACAGGCCTCTGCCGGATCGTCCAGAAACCCGCATCGGCACGGATTCATCGCCGCGATCAATTGAAATTGGGCGGGAAAAGTCACGTGTGCACTGGCGCGAGCCACCACGGCTTCGCCGGATTCCAACGGTTGGCGCAGAGCTTCTAAGGCGGGGCGTTGAAATTCAGGCAATTCGTCTAAAAACAATACACCCTTGTGGGCCAACGAGACTTCGCCGGGACGGACCTGATGCCCGCCGCCGACGAGTGCGGCTTGGGACGCCGAATGATGAGGATCGCGAAACGGGCGGGTGCGCATGAGACCGCCTTCGGGTAGGCTTCCGGCCAGCGAATGGATCATCGAAACCTCTAAGGCTTCCTCTGGGCTTAACGGTGGCAAAATGGTCGGCAAGCGTCGCGCCAACAGAGATTTCCCCGATCCCGGTGGGCCGTTCATCAACAGATTATGCCCCCCAGCGGCGGCAATTTCCAAGGCTCGTTTGGCACTTTCTTGGCCTTTGATATCCGCCAAATCAACGGAGATCAGCGGGGCGTCTTGGGGGTCTTGCAATTGAGCGGTGGGCCGGGTGAGAAGCTGAACACCTTTAAAATGGTTGATCAAATCCATTAAAGAGTGGGCGGCTAAAACGGGCAGGTCTTCGCCGGCCCACACCGATTCACCGCCTTGGCTGGCGGGGCAAATCAGCCCTAAATTTTCACGATTGGCATAAATGGCGGCGGGCAGAACGCCGTTTACCGCCGTTAAGGTGCCGTCCAACGCCAATTCGCCCAACGCTAAAAAGTCGCGCATTTCGTCGGTGGGCAGAACGTCCATCGCGGTCAGTAAACCCAAAGCAATGGGCAAATCAAAATGCGAGCCTTCTTTGATYGTATCGGCGGGGCTTAAGTTCACGGTGATGCGTTTGGGGGGCAAGGCCAAACCCAAAGCCGACAGGGCGGCGCGCACCCGTTCTTTGGCTTCTGATACGGCTTTGTTGGGCAATCCGACAATGGTAAAAGCGGGTAATCCAGACGCAATATGCACCTGAACATCCACAGGTTTAGCCTCGACGCCCTGAAAAGCGGCGGTGTTGATGCGTGCGACCATTGGTATGCAATATCCCCCTTTAAATTCTAAATGAGTGTATAGGCAGGACGTTCACACGAACAGGAGAAAATCAAAAAGTTTGTACGATGGTTACCAAATAGGAATTTTTATGGATCCGGGGGTCATGGCGGGCTCTGAACTGAGCGGGCATTTTTGGGCTTTTAGGTTTTTGCGCCATGAGGAGAATTTTAAAACTTCGGCGGGGCGCATCAGGCATGCCGGATTTTTCCAGGGATGATTTAGATGTAACAACTGGTGACCCAATTCATGGGCCAACATGGTCCCCGCCGCCTGCAGGGCCTCGGCTTTATTGAGGGGCAGATTATCGCGGAGCTTATCCAGCTCGGCATTTTTTAAGAGGAAAGGGGCCAGAGATACCCACACAGATGAGCCCAAAGTAGAGGCGGGATTGTATTCGGTCGATCCCCCGGTGATGCCGCCTCGGATTGAGGTATGGACGGGGATTGGAATGTATTCGACGCTGGCCACCAATTGATTGGTGAGGATGATTTCGGCGGGAAAACCTTCTTTCGCCATTAAGGCCCAAAATCCGTATTCATTTAAGGGCAAATCAGCGCGCCCCGGCACGCTGCCGATCATTGGGTAGCCGTCTTGTAATGTTGCCGTGGCCCATAGTTTTAGCCGCGCCTTAAAGGTATCGGTGATGGCTTGGGCAAAACTGGCTAAATCGTGTGGCGTGAGCTGAGGCATCAAATACGGCCGAACAAAGGCCATTTGATCGTCGAGGGAAGTCTCTTGTTGATGGATCTGTTTGATGAGCATTTCGGTGATGGTGGGCCAATCAACATCATCGTTCTTAAAATCACCGATCAGCTGATCAAAGTCTTTGGGGGTTTTGGTCACCAGATCGGCAAAAACTGTATCGATGTTTAAGACTTTAATGGCCTGAGGTTGGGTAATTGTGATATCGAAATGATTTTTCACCAAACGTGCTGCATGCGCGACGACGGCCCTCAGTTCATTTTGGGAGAGGCTGGGAAAGCGGGAATTTTTGATATAAACGATGCGGGGTGCGACGGTTTTATTTGCTAAAATCGGCAAGGTAACGTGCTGAGATTCAGCCCCAAACGCTGAAGAAAATAGTATGGGCAGCGCCAGTACGGCGATGAAAAGTAGGATAATGAGCGTGGGTTTTTGAGCGCCCCTCTCTATCACGGTTACTTTTGTCATCACCATCACCATTTTCGATATGATAAGATATTTTTAGATGATTGTGTATTCAGTTCTTTATGGAGCCTCGCCTGACAGGCTATGAAGCAGGCTATTGAAAGTTTCTCAACAGTTGGGAGTCATTTTATGTTCAGACGTTTTTGGCAGTCTATGATGATCGGTTTGGCGAGATCGGCTCGTATCACGCGGTTTATGCAAACAAATCGAACAACATCCGTGTTGGCGGACCGCTATACTGGCGGCGATGATGCACATTCGGGTGTGTCGCGCGCCGGGGCCTTGTGGCAGGAATCTCACATGCGCAGTTCTCTCTTTTATTTGGGCGAATATATTGAAAATCCAGATTTGGTGACCCTGAACACGGTTCAAAAAATCGAAGTCGCGGGCAAGTTGGCCGCGGCGGGGCTGGATGTGCATATTTCCTTTGATCCGACCCAGCTTGGTTTTGGCCTGGCCCCSGAAATTGCCCGTGAAAATGCATTGCGCATTGCCACAGAGGTAAAGCATCGGATCGGTCAAACAACCAGCCCAGAGCATCTGCATTGTTTGATGTTTGATATGGAAGACGCCAGCGTTATCGATGCCACAATCGCTATGCATGATGAATTTGCAGAATTGGATTATCCGGTGGCTTTGACTTTGCAAGCGTATTTACACCGCACCAAACAAGACCTTGAACGGCAAATTCGGCGGGGTCATCGGGTGCGATTGGTCAAGGGGGCCTTTGTCGCTGGGTCCGATATTTCGCATACCGTACGGGTTGATATCAAACAAAATATGCGAGATTTGATTTGTTTGATGTTTTCAAAAACGGCTAAAGAAAGTGGGTTTTATCCGATTGTTGCCACGCATGATGCGGCGATTCAGGACTTTGCCTTGGCCCAAGCCCAAAAAAATGGCTGGGAACAAGGCCGTTATGAATTTGAAATGTTGCTGGGGGTGCGCGAAAACCTTGCACAAGACCTCGCTAAAAATGGCGAACGCATACGTTTGTATGTCCCGTTTGGTAAAGATTGGTGGCCTTATGGGGTGCGCCGCATTGGCGAAAACCCGGGCAATGGCCTGTTGTTGGCGCGGTCTTTGTTTTCTTAAGCCATTGGTTTAGTTAAATATTTTTACTTGCTAAATACGTGTATATAAGCCCCCCACAAGGGAAATTTTGAGGCACGGCCTAAATTAAATCTGGAAGTGTATAAAGAAAACGTATACAATTTTTGGAAATAAGGGAGGCTTTTGCACAGGGGAGTGTGGTGAACGTCGAGCTCGACACATTTATTGATAAGCTGGAAGATGTTCAGTCCGTTGAGGCTGGCCGTCGGTTGCTGGAGGACTCTTTAGGCAACTTGGGCTTTGAACAATTTGCTTATTTAGGCCTGCGTTTGCCCAATACGTCGTTGGCAGAACCCGTGCTGGTGCATAACTATGATCCAAAATGGGTGGATCGTTATCTGAAAAATGATTATGCCTGTGTTGACCCGGTTGTTGAACGGGGCTTAGCATCGGTTGTGCCTTTTACTTGGGGCGGCGACAAAGAACGCAAAGTTCTCGATACCGACAGCCGTTCTATGATGGATGAGGCCAGCGAATTTGGCATCACCAAGGGCTTTACAATTCCCATTCATGGTGCACACGGTGAATTGGCGGCCTTTTCTCTTGCGGTTCCGGATCAAAATGCGGAAACGGATAAACATTTTTCGGTGTTTAGTCATGAAGTTCACCTCATGGCCCTGTATTTCCACGGGGCGTTGGGAGAAAGAATTTTGTCCGAAGGCCAAACCCCAGAAATTAAGCTTTCTAAACGGGAGGCCGAGTGTTTGTTGTGGACCGCACAGGGGAAAACCGCTTGGGAAATTAGTGAGATTTTAAAAATTTCAGATCATACCGTGCGCGAATACATCAAAAATGCCTGTCACAAGCTTGGCGTGTATTCAAAAAATCATGCTATTGTTAAGTCTATTATGTTGGGTTTGATTAAACCAAATTTATTTTAGCTAAGGGCTTTTAAAAACGTGCCTTTTTTAGCAGTTCCTCCTTATTAAATTTTTCCAACCCCCCCATTTGGGGGGAGTGCATTGTTGCGCCTTTTGTTCTCAAATAATCAGACAAGATTAATGGGCAATAATCCAGACCCTCATCAGGGTTCGGGTTAAATAAAAGGGAGAACGGAACTATGCTTTGTCTCATATCACCAAATCGGGCTTTTGAATTTTCTTCTGAATTGGAAGAAATGCACCGTTTGCGTCATCGTGTATTTAAAGATCGCTTGGAATGGGAAGTGACGTGCCGCGATGGCATGGAATTTGACCAATACGATGACTATAACCCGACCTATCTGTTGGCGCGGGGGGATGAAGGCCGTGTTGAAGGCTGTATTCGTCTTTTACCGACCCAAGGTCCCAATATGATCCGCGATACATTTCCGCAATTGTTAAATGGAGCAACGGCACCGGACAGCCCGCGGATTTGGGAAAGTTCAAGGTTTGCCTTGGACGTGAATCACGCCAACAACGGACGCGCCATCAGCAAATCCACCGCCATGTTGTTTGCGGGGATGATTGAATTTGGTTTGGCAAAGGGCCTGACAGCAATCGTCACCGTCACCGATTTGCGCGTTGAACGTATTTTAAAACGCAGTGGCTGGCCCTTGGAACGTATCGGCAAGCCCGAACCCATCGGCAATACCCGTGCCATTGCCGGATATCTACCCACCACATGGGAAGCTTTGGCTAGCGTGCGCAAAAGCGGCGGCTTAACCGGTCCTGTTTTGTGGATGCCGGCGGTTCCCGAAATGCCAGCCGCGCAAATGCCTCTGGCGGCTTAACCCGCACACATCAATACCCCTTTGTCGGAATGGTCCGGCAAGGGGGATTTACTGAAGACCAAGATAAAAGAGAGAATTAAACATGCTGCGTAATTATCTGCCCGAAGTTATGGATAAAGATGAGCGTCAAGTTGTTGATTCATTGATTCAATCACTCGTTTATCTGAAAAAAGAAGCACAACGTGAAGGCCAAGCCTTTATCGCGTATGCCATCGAAGATGCGATCATCCATGCCAAAGGGGTGCGGGATACGAAGTATTCCCCACCGCGTTATCATAATATTAAATAAGGAGCCTTTGGCTTTAAGAAATTTTGCCCTCGATGGCATCCCAAAGTGCGCCTTCGAGGGCAACGCCATCGAAATTGCGGATTTCTTGCAGGCCTGTGGGTGATGTGACGTTGATTTCGGTTAGATACCCGCCAATCACGTCGATACCCGCAAAAATAAGCCCGCGTTTTTTGAGATCCGGGCCGATGGCCTTGCAAATTTCAAGATCGCGGGCGTCCAATTGACTGGCTTCTGGGGTACCACCGGCGTGCATATTTGACCGTGCTTCGCCTTCGGGTGGGATGCGGTTGATGGCCCCAACGGGTTCGCCATCAATCAAAATAATGCGTTTGTCGCCGGCCCGTACGGCCGACAGATAAGCTTGTATGACCAACGGTTCACGCGATCCGGCCATGTGCATTTCCAACAAAGTATTCAGATTTTCATCATCGGGCTTGATGTGAAAAACGCCCCAACCGCCATTGCCGTACAAGGGTTTGACGATGATGTCTTTGTGTTCAAGGCGAAAGGCTTTGATGGCTTTAATATCGCGGGTGATTAATGTGGGCGGGACCAGATCTGGAAATTTACAATTGTACAGTTTTTCCGGATTGTCGCGAACGGCGGTCGGATTGTTCACAACCAACGTTTTGGGATGCAAAAGTTCCAACATATACGTGGTGGTCAAATACGCCATGTCAAATGGCGGATCTTGACGCAACCAGATCACGTCCATGGTCGAAAGATCAATCACTTGCGCTTCRCCCAGCGTGCAATGATTGCCGATGTCCMTGCAAAGTTCCAAGCTTTGCACCCGCGCCAAAACCTTGCCGTTTATATATTGCAGGTCTTCGGGTTGATAATAAAATAATTCATGCCCACGGTTTTGGGCTTCTAATCCAATCACAAAGGTGCTGTCGGCGGTGATGTCGATGTTTTCGACCGGATCCATTTGCAGGGCGACTTTAAGGCTCATGAGGGTTTGTTATCCTTGCGGGTTTGTAACTCTTGCAACAATTGAGAAGCACTATAGCGATATGTGGACGATTCCGATATTTCTAAATATCGTTTTAGGGCCGAAATGGAATCATCAATATGGTCCAACCGTGCCTCTAAAACCCCTAACTCTCGCCATAAACGTGGTTCATCCGGGGCGATCAACAGGCAACTTTCCAACACGGAAATTGCGGCTTCGGGGGCATTGTTCCGCAACAGATACAATTTAGTTAAATCTTGTCCGTTGAGCAGCGCTGAACGCTTATCTAAAACCTTTAGGGCAAAGGGTGAGGACTCTTTGAACAAGCTGCGCATTTGAGCCGCCCCAATGGGTTTCACCCCCTGTAAAGGATCGACTAGTATATGTTCGCGTTGACCCAAAAGGCGCACCACAGGATGATCTTCTAAATCAATAATTTCAATGGGTTGGCCTATATGTTCTAGGACATGCGCATAGAGCAAACATAGATTTAAGGCACTCCCACGCCGGTGATCGATCATCTGCGCAAAATTGTGCTGCTGGGCATCTTGGTCGTCTTCGATTTGGGCTGTATAGCCATAACGCTTGGCGATAATTTGGCAAACCGTTTCGCTAGCGGTCGTATTGTCGTTAAAATCGTCTCCGATATAGTTCAAGCAGTCTTCAACCAGGGTGTCGATATGGCGCTGATAGGGACCAATATCGAGGCTTAAATCTTTAAATTTAGCCAGTAAAAGAGCGGCAGTGGCGAGATTAATGTCGCCATCTTTCTGTTGCCCAATTTGGCGAAGGTCATCATGAACAGTCATTTATGGATCGCTCTGGGGACCCACAGCAGGGCCTTGAGCCGAACCTTGTTGTGCGGGTTGTGGTGTTTTAATGCGCACGTGGCTGATGATATGGCGCACATACGAAATAGACTTGGCCTGATTTTTAACCCGGTCTAATTCTTCTTGGTTTTGCGCTATGCCAATCAAATAAATGATGCCACCAACCGTTTCGATGGCATAGTTGATGGCCAGAACCTTATCATCAAAGGTCAATTTGGCTTCCAGCTGGGTAGTGATCCAGGCATCGCGAGCGGTATCTAAAAGCCCACCGGCTTGGGTGACGTGAATTTCGTTGATGACATCTTTGGTGCCGTCGACGGTCCACGCCAAACGCACGGCTTGCGCCCGCATGGCTTGGGTTGTGACCTGCCCGACCAAAAGCACACGGCCTTCATACACTTCGATGCTGATGTCTTTTAACAACAGGTGGTTGGTGCGGGCGTATACCTCAAAAATATAAGACGACGTGCGTAAATCCCGGGCCACGCCATCAACGCCGCGTTCTTGATACGCCGCCATTCCGGTGGCCGCCCCGGCCCCCAACACCAAACCAACGGGTGCACAGGCCTGAACACTGAAAACAAGCAAAAGAAGGGAAGCCAAGACAGAAGGTGTTTTGCGGATCATCGTGTGTTGTTCCTTACATAGGCGTCAATAGGCGTCAAAAATAAAAGTGTAAGCGGACAGGGTTAACAAGTCTTAAGGACGCCCCTTTTAGGGACGCCATGCATCATAAAGAATATGGATAGAAACAGGCCCCGTCA
Source organism: Rhodospirillaceae bacterium (assembly GCA_002732845.1). GTDB lineage: Bacteria > Pseudomonadota > Alphaproteobacteria > Rhodospirillales > Magnetovibrionaceae > JANLGW01. Next base: position 6,453 of record NVSZ01000058.1, on the reverse strand, counting down.
CAAGGGCCACATCAAACCGCATGTCGCAATGCTGCACATGGGCCTGATGCGCCATGAAGTGTTCGGCGGCGCGTTCAATCCGTGATTTTTGATGTTGCGAAATGGCTTCCGCGGCGGCACGGGCTGTGGGTCGGGCTTTGACTTCGACAAAGCCAATGACATTATTTTTGCGCGTGATGATATCGATCTCGCCCACTTTGGTTTTGTAATTGCGCGCAAGAATTTTATGACCCTTTAACCGGAGCATGGTGCGCGCCAACATTTCAGCCCAGCGCCCACGATGTTGTGCGCGTTTTTTGGTGGTGGTGTGGGGACCGCTTGAAGTCATTTGAAGTGCTTTTCAATTGGATCAGAACGCAAGGCTATCATGCGCTCACCTTGTGGTGAAAGACAAGCCTTGGCTGGCGTGCTGATTTATCTGAAAGTATCTAAAAATCTGTGCTAGAAATTCTTGTCGGACATACCGAGGATAACCGGGGACAGGGGGTAAGAAGGCTAACGTGAAAAATTTGCTGAAGAAGTCTAGAGTTCTAACGGCCTTTACAGCCGTGCTGTTCGTTGCCGCCTGTGCCCAGATCGATGGCCCGGTGGTCACCAATGTGCCCACAGCTTCGACCCCGGTTCCGGTGGCGGCTCCTGCTCCGGCCCCTCAACGCGCCCGCGTTGTTGAAGAAGCTAAGGAAGAAGCTCCGGTCGAAGTTGCCCGGGCCTATCCAAGCCGTCCACGCCTGCAAACGGGTTTGCAACTGCCCACCCAACCGGGCGCCCAAACGCGCCCCCCGTTGTTGCCCTCCTTAGAAGAATTATTAGGCCGCATGCCCCGCGCGGAAGATGGCGCGTTAAGCGAGCCGCCGCCGGTGCCAACCATGCGTGGCCGTCGAGTGGCGATTTTGTTGCCGTTGTCCGGTCCTAATCAACGCATCGGTCAGGCCTTGTTAAGTGCCGCGCAAATGGCGCTGTTTGATTTTGCCGATCAAAGTTTTGAATTGTTGGTCCACGATACCCATGGAACCTCAGAAGGGGCCGGCGAAGCCGCCCGTTTGGCGATTGGCGATGGGGCGTCTTTGATTGTTGGGCCGTTATTGTCGGCCTCTGTGCGCGCGGTGAGCCCCTTAGCTCAAGCTGCAGGGGTTCCGGTCATGGCGTTTTCGTCTGATCGCACCGTGGTGGGCGATGGCGTTTATACCATGGGCTTTTTCCCCGGCGATGAAGTGCGCCGGGTGGTTCAATATGCCAGTTCCAAAGGAGCCATTCGTTTTGGACTTTTGGCGCCGCGCGGAGCCTACGGCGAAGTGGTCTTAAAAGCCTTAACCCAACAGGTCCTTGAACTGGGCGGGGAAGTCACCAAAGTGCAATTTTATGCGCCCAATGCCACGGATTTTACCTATCCGGTGAAGCTGTTGGCCAATTATGATTGGCGCCGCCAAAATCTTTTGGATCAGCGTAAGATTTTAAAAGACCGGGGCGATGAAATGGGCGAGCGCGGCTTAAAACTTCTCGAAAATTTCGAAACCTTGGGCGAGGCTCCGTTTGACGCCCTGTTGGTCGCCGATGGCGGAAAACGTTTGGTGGCGGTTGCTGCGATGCTGCCGTTTTATGATATCGATCCGAAAAAAGTGATGATTCTTGGCACCGGGCAATGGGATGAAAAAGGGCTGGGTACGGAACCGGCTTTATTGGGCGGTTTTTATGCGGCACCCGACCCCATTCAACGCCAASWWWTTGCCGACAAATTTGCCGATGCGTTTGGTTTGCAGCCGTATCGTTTGGCGACATTGGCCTATGACGCAACCGCCTTGGCGGTGGTTTTGGGGGCTCAGGATCGCGCCCAAGCGTATAGCCAAAATGTTTTGATGGAACCGGGCGGCTTTACCGGACGCGATGGCATTTTCCGCTTTCAATATGATGGCGCGGTGGAACGCGGGCTGGCTGTTTTGAAAGTTCAACGCCGGGACGCAAAAGTTATTGACCCCGCCCCACAAGCCTTTGTAAATTAAGACTTATACCAAAAGTTTTTCGATAATTGCGCCAACGACTAGTCGACCTTTTTGGGTCACTTTAAAGGCCTTGGGGCTGAGCTTGACCAAGCCTTCGCCTTGCAGAAAGGCCAAAGCGTCTGCATTAACCGCATCCATAATGGGGAGTCCCGTTTGGCGGGCAAAAACCTCACAATCGATGCCATCGGTCAGCCGTAATCCCGATAAAATACGTTCTTCCAGACGGTCTTGATTGGAAAGTATGCGGGTTTTGGCGGTGCCGTGCCCTAAATCGGCGATTTGCGCCTGCCAGCGTTGGGGATCGGCGATTTGATGACGGGCCGAGGTCACGTTATTTTGCGTTAAACGCCCATGAGCACCGGGGCCAAGGCCTAAATAGTCGTGACCTTGCCAATAGGTCAGGTTATGGCGGCTTTCTTGGCCGGGTTTGGCGTGATTGGACACTTCATAAGACGGCAGCCCGGCATTTTTGGTGAGGTCTTGTGTCAATTCATAAAAATCGGCACCCAAATCGGGGGAAGCTTCTTCGACGCCATCCCTAAAGAAATTCGTTCCGGGTTCAATGGTCAGCTGATACAGCGAAATATGATCGTCCGCCAGTTCTAATGCCTGTTCCAATTCGTCATGCCATTCACCCAAACCCTGATCGGGGCGGGCATATATAATATCGAATGTGTAACGATTGAAAATCGCCCGCGCTATGTCCAACGCCTGCAACGCTTCTTGGACCGAATGTTCTCGTCCAAGCTGTTGTAAAGATTTATTATTTAAAGATTGAATGCCGACCGAAACGCGGTTTACACCGGCATCTCTAAAGCCCCTGAATTTAGCGGCCTCAATGGATGTTGGATTGGCTTCAAGGGTGATTTCACAGTTTTTTGTGAACCCCCAAAGTTGATCAGCGGTGGAAATAATATCGTGAACCGTGGCGGGGTCCATCAGGCTGGGGGTGCCACCGCCAAAAAAGATACTGCTGATGGCACGGTCTTTTGTTAACTCAGCGAAATGTTTTAATTCCGCCAAAATAGCGGTGCGATACGCGGCCTGATCTTGGACATCGGGCAAACGCGCGCGCGAATTGAAATCACAATAGGGACATTTCGACAAACACCACGGCCAATGCACATACAAGGCGAGGGGTGTTTTGTCGGTCATGGCGCTTCAAAACAAGCTTCGACGAGTTTTTGAAAGGCGTTGGCGCGGTGGCTCATGGCGTGTTTTTGTTCGGGTTCCATCTCGGCAAAGGTTTGGTCGTGGCCTTCGGGAACAAACACGGGGTCGTAACCAAAACCCTTTGATCCGGTGGGTGGCCACGCCATGGTGCCTTGCACTTGGCCTTCAAAACTTTCCGTATGACCATCGGGCCAAGCGAGGGTTAGGGCACAGGCAAAATGAGCGCCGCGATCGACTTCACACGCTTCATCATTTTTTTCCGCCGCGACCAAAGCTTGTTCAACCTTTTGCATGGCCACACCAAAATCCTTGGTGGGTCCGGCCCACCGCGCGGAATACACGCCCGGCTGATCGTTCAGGCCATGCACGCACAGCCCGGAATCATCGGCCAAGGCGGGCAAGTTTGCCGCAGCAGCCGCGGCAACCGCCTTGATTTTGGCGTTGTCGGTAAAGGTTTCCCCGTCTTCGACGGGCTCCGGCAAAGACAAGTCCCCGGCCGAGACAACTTCGACTTGGAACGGCGCCAAAAGTTCGCCAATTTCGCGGACCTTGCCCGGATTGTGACTGGCAATGACTAATTTTTTTTCGTCAAATAATCTGCTGGCCATTAATTTAAATCCATTAACCTATATTCAGGGCTTTCTTTTGCAACTCAACCAATTCCAACACACCTTTTTTCGCCAATCCCATCAGTTCCATGAATTGTTCTTCACTGAACGGATAGTCTTCTGCGGTGCCTTGAATTTCAACGATACCCTTGTTTCCGGTTAAAACAAAGTTGGTATCGGCTTCGGCGGCGGAATCTTCTATGTAATCTAAATCTAGTACGGCGGTGTCTTTATACAAGCCACAACTGACGGCGGCGACATGATCGACCAACGGTATCGTTTCGATTAGGCCCCGTTCTTTGGCATTTTGAAACGCCAGGTGCAGGGCGACAAAGGCCCCGGTGATGCTGGCGGTGCGGGTGCCGCCATCGGCTTGCAAAACGTCACAATCGAGCGTGACTTGCAATTCGCCCATGGCTTCCATATCGGTTACAGCGCGCAAAGAGCGCCCGATCAGGCGCTGAATTTCTTGGGTGCGGCCCGATTGTTTGCCGCGCGCGGCTTCGCGGCCCATGCGGGTATTGGTGGCGCGGGGCAACATGCCGTATTCGGCGGTGACCCAGCCTTTGCCGGTGCCTCTGATCCACGGCGGTACGCGTTCTTCCAAAGACGCATTGCACAACACGTGGGTATCGCCGACTTTAATCAAGCACGACCCTTCGGCATGTTTTGAAAACCCGGTTTCTAATGTCACGGTGCGCATTTCGTCAAGCTTGCGTCCAGATGGTCTCATCGTATCTTGTCCTTAGGTGATTGAATGTTGGAGTAAGCTAACATACATTCATGTCATGATTACAGACCTGAACGAACGTTCGCGCGAAATATTTCGGCGCATTGTGGATGGATACCTGGAAACGGGGACGCCCGTGGGCTCGCGTACGCTCAGTCGTCAGCCGGGCATAGACATCTCCCCCGCCACCATTCGCAATGTTATGGCCGATTTGGAAGACGCCGGATTGTTGTTTGCGCCGCATACCTCCGCCGGGCGTTTGCCGACCGAAGCGGGTCTTAAAATGTTTGTCGATGGATTGTTGGAAGTCGGCAATTTAAGCGCCGCCGAACGTCATTCTATCGAAGGCGAATGCAAAGCGTCGGGTCAATCGTTGGAAGGCATGTTGGAAAGTGCCACCCAAGCGTTGAGCGGATTATCGCACTGTGCCGGCATGGTTCTGGCCCCCAAAACCAAAGCGCCCTTAAAACACATTGAATTTGTCGCCTTAAAACCGGGCCGCGCCTTGGTGGTTTTGGTCACCGAAAATGGCGTGGTGGAAAACCGCATTATTGAATTGCCCGTGGGCGTTTTGCCATCGGCGTTGATCGAAGCCACCAATTATCTGTCGGCGCGTTTGGTCGGTCGCACATTGGATGATGCGTTGATCACCATCAAAACAGAACTCGCCCAACACAAAGTCGAATTGGATCAATTGACGCAAAAAGTGGTCGAAGCCGGGGTCGCCGTATGGGCGGGCGGGGATTCAGATCACAATCATTCCGCCCTGATCATTCGCGGCCAAGCGAATTTATTAGGCGATGTCGGGGCCGAGGCCGATCTGGAACAAATCCGCGCCCTGTTCGAAGCGTTAGAAACCAAAGAAACCCTGTCTAACCTGATCGCCAGCGCGGATACGGCAGAGGGCGTGCAAATCTTCATCGGCTCGGACAATACATTGTTCGGATTATCGGGCTGTTCCATGGTCGTCGGCCCCTATCACGACAGCCAAAAAAGCATAATCGGTGCCATAGGCGTGATCGGACCAACCCGCATGAATTATTCCCGCATTATTCCGATGGTCGATTACACGGCGAAGTTGGTTGGGCGTTTGATTGGCTAGATTATTTTAGGATAAGGCAGTGTTTAATAAAAAAGCCCCCGAAAATCGGAGGCTTTTTCATATCTTTATGAGTTATTTGCGTTTTTTCTTAAATTGTCCCTTAGTTTCATCCTGCGATAAAACGGAGCCAGCAAGCTTCTTAGCGTCAGCTACGGTTGGTTTTTTAGAACCACTTAAAATTTTAGCGGCAAGTGTTGATGTAGTTGAGGATGATTGCTTCTTAACCATAATTGTCGTCTTTCATCCGGAAATCCGGAATTGCTAAAAAAGATGACAGAAGTTAAAGTGTTCCTTCTCACAGGTGATGCACTAGAACATCTGTCTATAAATGGGCATATGACCATTCTGGTCTATCATTCTATTAAAAGCGGGGTCATTTTGACCCCGCTTTTTTTATTGCTCTCACAATAAGGTGACAATTAGGATGATAACAGGAAAAGGATAAGTTTCATATGTGCGATAGTTTGCAAATATTCTCATTGTGTGCTACTGAGTTGATTTCTATTATCAACTCAGTACAGTGATATAGAATTTTATTCCTTATGGAAGCACATTCAGTCATAATTATTTCGTAGATTGCATGACCCTTTTTGAACTTGTCCGAATCGTTTCCCCCGCATTGACGCGGTAAAGTCTTCCGGCTGTTATAGTCATTTGGGTATATTTTGGTTCTAGTTTTAACATCCACCAAAAATCCTAGTACCGCTTTTCACTGTAAACGCTTGCGCCCCCCCCAAAATAGGCTACATACGGGTCAACACTCCTTTATCCTTAAAAAAGAGCCATACCCATGAACGCCACCATGAATGACGAAACTGCTAATTCCGAGCCTGCTGACCAAGT
>NVSZ01000057.1 GCA_002732845.1 Rhodospirillaceae bacterium | reverse complement strand
CGGCGGTCCATATTATCCAGCCCGGCCTTGTCCACGTCCAAACGCAACAATGCGGCATCTGCGGCCAAGGCATCAACAGTGTCACGCCCCGCCACATTGGCAAAATCACGCACCCGGCGCAGCAATCGCCCGGCTACGCGTGGTGTGCCACGGGATCGTTTAGCGATTTCCAAGGCTCCGTCTTCGGTTATTTCAATGCCCAAAAGACGCGCGCCGCGCTGCACAATGCCCGTTAATTCTTCGGGCGAATAAAATTGCAAGCGCAACGGAATGCCAAAGCGGTCGCGCAACGGTGTCGAAATCAAGCCAGACCGGGTGGTCGCCCCGATCAATGTAAACGGTGGTAAATCAATGCGCACGGACCGGGCCGCGGGGCCTTCGCCGATGATCAGATCCAATTGGAAATCTTCCATGGCGGGATAGAGAATTTCTTCGACCACCGGATTTAAGCGATGAATCTCATCAATAAACAACACGTCATGAGGCTGCAGATTGGTGAGGATCGCGGCCAAATCGCCGGCTTTTGCCACCACCGGTCCAGACGTGGCGCGAAAGCCCACACCCAATTCCCGTGCAACAATCTGCGCCAAGGTGGTTTTGCCCAATCCGGGCGGACCATAAAATAACGTGTGATCCATGGCATCGCCGCGATTGCGGGCGGCCTGAATAAACACACCTAAGTTTTCACGAATGGATTTTTGACCGACAAATTCGTCTAAAGAGGTTGGCCGCAAAGCATGTTCAGAGGCTTCGGTCGGAGCGACTTCGGGCGATACAATCCGGTCTTCTTCGTCGTTCATCAGCCGTGTTCCTTAGGTCCAAGTTCCGCCAATGCACCCTTAATCAACGCGCCAACATCGGCCCCCTCGCCCGCTTTGTTTGCCGCATGACTGACCGCCGTCAGGGCGTCGGAGGGGCTGTAGCCTAAGTTCACCAACGCCGACACCGCATCGCTGGTGGCGGGAGATGTCGCTGCGCTTTCGGGTGTCGTCGCCGAAGCCGTCGAGACCGAACCCAAAGCCAATTTGGCGACTTTATCTTTCAATTCCAAGACAATGCGGCTCGCAAGTTTTGGCCCCACGCCATTGGCACGGCCGACTTGGGCTTTGTCCTGGGCGGCAATCGCATGGGTTAATTCATCCCCAGACAAAACTGATAACAAAGCCAACGCGACCTTGGCCCCGACCCCTTGAACGGTGGTCAAAAGTTTAAACCAAGCCCGTTCCCCGGCATCGATAAAGCCGTACAGGTGAAAATGATCTTCGCGCACATGGGTTTCCACATGCACGGTCGCGGCTTCGCCAACGACAAAGCGGCCCAAGGTTCTGGATGAACAAAAGATTAGGTAGCCGACTCCGTTTACATCGATTACGGCAAAGCCATCGCCCACGTCTTCGATCCGGCCTTTTAGGTGTGCAATCATCGTCTTCCCCCAATCGCAGCCTGAATACGAGCATTGGTGCCGACGTGATGAGCATGACAAATCGCCATCGCCAAGGCATCCGCCGCATCCGGCCCAGCGTTCCCGGCCCCCGGCAATAACATTTTCACCATCATCAAAATTTGTTCCTTAGACGCATGTCCGGCCCCGACCACGGTTTTTTTGACCAAGTTCGGCGAATATTCACCGACGTCCAAGCCCCGCTGCGCAGGCACCAACAAGGCAATCGCGCGGGCTTGCCCCAGTTTTAAAGTGGACTTGGGATTTTTGTTCACAAAGGTTTCTTCGACCGAGGCTTGATCGGGTGTCCATATATCCATCACCTCGCTTAACCCGTCATACAGTTCCACCAAGCGATCACACAAAGGCGTTTTGGGTTTGGTGGTCAGCGTGCCTTCGGCGACAAAGGACAGGCGGTTGTCTTGGGAATCCAAAACACCCCAGCCCATGCGTTGCAATCCCGGATCAATGCCAATAATTCGCATGCCCTACAGACCTTTATTCCGCGCTCAATTTTGCCAAAACCTCGTCTGAAACTTCAAAGTTCGAATAGACTTTTTGCACATCGTCATTGTCTTCCAACACGTCGATCAGCTTTAACATGGTGCTTGCCGATTGCTCGTCCAGATCGGTGGAAATATTGGGTTTCCAATCTAGATTGGCTTCTTTGGGATCGCCAAACTTTACCGTCAAGGCGTCGCGAACGGCTGTGAAGTCTTCGGGCGCACATATGATTTCGTGTCCGTCGTCATCAGAAGCCACGTCTTCTGCTCCGGCTTCTAAGGCTTCTTCGAACATGGTATCCGCGTCCGCCGCATCCGCCGCGTATTGAATATTGCCCACGCGATCAAACATAAAGCCAACCGATCCGGTTTCCCCCAAATTGCCGCCGTGTTTGGTAAACGTTGAGCGGACTTCGGAAGCTGTACGGTTGCGGTTATCGGTTAAAGCTTCGACGATTACAGCAACGCCACCGGGGCCATAGCCTTCGTAACGCACTTCATCATAATTTTCCCCATCGCCGCCTTCGGCCTTTTTAATGGCGCGGGCGATGTTTTCATTGGGCGTATTGACGGCGCGCGCGGCGATAATCGCGGTGCGCAGACGTGGGTTTTTGTCCGGGTCCGGCATGCCGGATTTTGCGGCTACAAAAATTTCACGGGCATGCTTGGCAAAAATCTTTCCACGTTTTTTGTCCTGCGCGCCTTTGCGGTGCATGATGTTTTTAAATTTGGAATGGCCTGCCATGTGTCGTGTGCCTTATGCATCAAAAAAGAAGAAAGCGGATTCGCAAAAATCCTTACCGTGTACATAGCACAAAGCATGCAAACAAATCATTACCCGTATTGTTGATTTATTCCGCCGCGAAGCGGTATTTGTTTTTTCCGGCTTTTTTAACGCGGTACATGGCTTTGTCTGCGCATTTCAGCAAAGCATGTGGATCGTCTCCATGATCGGGGTAAAGCGCTATGCCGATGCTGGCACCGATGCTGACTGTGTTTTCATCGAGGATAAAGTCTTCCGACAAAGCAGTGATAAGTTTTTGCGCCACCGCCGCCACATCTTTTCCCAAGGCAACATTGACCAAAACTGCCATGAATTCATCACCACCGATGCGCGCCACCGTATCCACTTCACGCACACAGCCCAACAGGCGCTGGGCGACTTCTTGCAACACCTGATCCCCGATTTCATGGCCCAGATTATCATTAACGGCTTTGAACCCGTCTAAATCGATGAACAACACAGCGGTTTTATTGTGGTCCCTGCGAGACATAGCCAACGCGCTGTATATGCGTTCCAGCCCTAAACGCCGGGTTGGAAGCCCCGTTAAGGGATCGTGATTTGCCAAATGTTTAAGGTGTTCTTCGGCCAGTTTTCGTTCAGAAATATCTTCTTGCAACGACACATAGTGCTGAATTTCACCTGTGGCGGAAAAGATTGGCAAAATGCCTACAGATTCCCAATAGAATTCACCCGTTTTCTTTTTGTTGATGATTTCTCCGTGCCATTCTTTACCCTGAGAAACCGTTCCCCAAAGGTCTTTATAGATGTCTTCTGGCATTTCCCCGGACTTGATCATACGCAGGTTTTCGCCCAACGCTTCGGCCCGGTCATAGCCAGTGACTTCGCAGAATTTATTGTTCACATATTCAATATTGCCATAAACATCGGTCATAATTACCGATGAGGGACTATGTTCCACGGCCAGCGATAGTTTGGACAGTTCTTCGGCTTGGGCTTTGCGGGCCAGTTCCGAAGCCTTACCCAAGCTGATGATCAAAGCCGTCACCCAAATCACAATTAAGGCATAGGCGCGATTGGCCAGAACAACTAAAAACACACCGCCTTCGGGGGCTAAGCCGTAGCCCACCAACGTGAAAATTGACGCAATCACCGCGATCACGATAATGTGAAGCCTTGAAGGGAACCACCACCCGGCCAAGACCACCACAACATACAGCACGCCCCCGGCAACACCCAAGGGTGTCACCACATCCAAAACCAGTATGGCCAACAGCAACCCGGCGGTCAGGAGGATCAGTAACAGAGGTGCCCGAGCATCTGACTGAATAGAAAAAGCAGCCTTAGGAACCGTTTGCTCCTCGGCGCTGGGCAAATTATAATTCCCCCGTTTTCGCAAAATTAAAACGCCAAAAACAATCACCAAAAACGCCGCGCCAGCAGACAACAGGGTGGCCTTTAAAAAGGGCGCATGGATTTCGGCCTCATCAATTTTAACCACCAACCCCAGATCCAGTTCCGAAACCGTGCCGTAAGCCGCCAGAACTTCGACCGAACGATAATCCAATCCGACCAAAACGCCCGAACGCCCCATTAAGGCTTGTTGCATGGGTTTAGCGGCCAAAAGGGTCATATGAATAGACGCAATGGGTTCTTCAAAATAACGCGATTTTGTCAGGAAAATAATGTTGTCTTGTTCCCGTTGTCCGAGCACAAATTCACCCGTTTTGCCAAAGCCTTGTTGATGACTGTAGGCATCTAAAACTTCGCCTAAAACAATCGCTTTCGCGTCCGACTCAGTTCCTTTTTTCTGGTTTTTGATCGAATACCGCGCCACCGCGCTCATCAATTGCGTCTGTGTTTTGACCATTTCAGATAAATACGTTTTGGCCGAGGCCGAAGACGAGCCGTACAACATCGATACGGACGACGCCGTAATGACGGTGCTGATGGTCACCATAATCAAGATAAAATAGAAAAAATGTTCGCGCCTTGAAATGTGTGTCACTTCGTCAAGGTGTTGGCCGGGGGTACTGTTTCTCGCCGCCTGAGTTTCAATTTGGCGCAACAACAAGACGCCCAACAAAATCAAACCAAGCGCCACCAAACATGCAATCAGGCTGGCGCGTATAAACGGAGCCCTAAATTCTTCAAGGTCAATTTTGGCAACCAAGCCAATATTTAAGCCTTTGATCCGTTCATGGGCGGCAATCACGATCACGGATCTGTAATCGATTCCCGTCATTACACCCGATTGTCCCAACAAGGCCCGGCGCATGGGTTCGGCCGCCTGTGCCATGAAGGGGGTGGCTTCGATTTTTTGATCCAAATGACGCGGCCAGCTTAGGAATTCGATTTTGTCTCCTTGACGTTCCCCCAATACGAACTCGCCGGTTTGGCCAAATCCAGAATGTTGGCCCAGAACGTCGAGCACCTGAGAAAGTGTGATCTTGCGAGCCTCACCGGGAAGCGGATTTGTAAGGGTCTGGGAATCGTGTCGCGCAATCGCCTCGATAAAACGCACTTGGCTTTTGACCATTTCGGCCAGTCTGGTTTTTTCCGTATCTAAGGAAAATTTGTACATCGCACCGACCGAGACAAGTGTCACCACCACGCTCACCACCATCAAAACGACGACGAGCGGTAAAAACCGCGTTTTATACCCAAATTGGTCGGTGATTTTCATTCTCCGTTACCCGTACTCTGCGACAAGTATAACCATAAAGAATAAGTTTAAAAGACTATGATAACATTAATGAATTATGGCAAAACTTCAATCAAGCGGCCCCCGAGTCTGACCGGACTGATTTTAATAGCGAGGCCTGTAGTATCATCGCTTTCAACATAGACAGCACACAAGGTGCCTTCGCCGCTGGCCGGGGCCAAGCGCTCACCGCGCATTTTGGATATAAAACGCCCAATCGCCGGGCCTTTGGTCATACCAATCACCGAATCGTAATCGCCACACATGCCCGCATCCGTTTGGTACGCCGTACCGCCCGGCAAAATTTGCGCGTCCCCAGTCGGAATATGGCTGTGGGTGCCGACCACCATCGAGGCCTGTCCATCAAAATGCTGACCCATCGCCATTTTTTCTGACGTCGCTTCGGCATGGATATCAATCAGGATAAAATCTGTTTTTTGGCCGAGCTTTTTATTCAGCAAAGCCCGTTGAACGCCGGCAAAAGGATCGTCTAGGGGGTCCATAAACAGCCGTCCCATGGCCTGAATGACACAGACTTTTTGGCCGTTTTTGGCTTCATAAATGCCAACACCTTGACCGGGCGTGCCTTCGGGATAATTCACCGGGCGCAACAAACGCGGTTCGGTTTGGATGTATTCAACAATTTCACGTTGATCCCAAGCGTGATTTCCGGTGGTCACCACATCAACGCCAGCCTCAAAAAAGGTCTCACAGATTGCGCCTGTGATGCCAAAGCCATGGGCCGCGTTTTCGCCATTGACCACCACAAAGTCAAGGCTGAGTTCATCTTGCAAACGGGGCAAATGATCCAGGACGGCTCTGCGTCCAGATTTACCCACCACGTCGCCTATATAAAGTACCTTCATGAGATTTTGAGAACCTGTTTTTCTGTAATGACCCAATCAACGGGCTGGTCATAGTTGTCTGTGGGCAAGACGTCAACTTCTTGAGCACTATACGCCACGCCAATCGCCGTCACTTTTCCGGTTTTTCGAAGCAGCTCTAGGGTGCGGTCATAATAGCCCCCGCCCCACCCCAAACGATGTCCTCGTGCATCAAAGGCCAACAACGGCACCAACACAATATCGGGGCGCATCAAGGGGGCCGTGTTTAAGGGGTGCAAGGTGCCCAATGTTCCTTGTTCTAAATCTTCACCGGGGCTCCACGCGCGAAACCGCAACGGGCGGTCTTTCGCGGTCACTTCGGGCAAGCTTTGAAGAATCCCTAAACGATCCAAGGCCAGCATCGCCGGGCGCACATCCAATTCATCGCCAATGGGATAATAGCCCGCAAAAACAGCTTCTAAACCTTCGTAAGGGGTGCTGAGTTCGTCCCACAGACCCAACAGATTTTCAAAAAAACCGCGTGGACCTGCATCGCCCAAACCCTGAGCAGCCTCGGCCCGGGCTTGCTTAGCAACATCTCGTAATTCTGATTTGTTGAGAAAGGAGGACAAAATAAGAAGTCTCTATTTATAAAATGGACGGCGCCGCGCCAACCGTGGGTTGTTGCAATCCTCTGTGGCCTGCTGGTGCAGGTGGGCACCGTGTAATGAACCCACGGGTTCAACAGGGACAGCTCCCGAGAAAGTCTTATAGCCCCAGGGAATGTCGTACCTGCACAAATCGGGCAGCCACCGTCCGAAGACTATTTTAAGCGTCTTCGATGCGTTCCGCAATGCTTTCTATGTGAACTGCTAAACTTTCCAGACGCTGGATCAAATATTGTTCGTTTATCGAGGATGTTTGCGCTTGCTCTGGCGCGGGTTCAGGCTGTTTTTTGGCCTCGTTCAATTCTTCGGCCATTAACAATCCGGCCATCGCCAACAAACGCGCTTCGCCCGCTTGTCCAATTGCGCCGACCAATTCACTGACTTTGTCATCTAAAACTTGGGCTAACTCTTTAATGTGTTGTTCTTCGCCATCGGCACAAGAAACATTATAAGTGTTCGCATTCACGATGATAGAGACTTGCGCCATAACTTAAACCTGCCCTTTTGTGGTGGCGACCATATGGTCTTTGAGTTGGGCAATGGTCACATCCAAGCGTGTTGACGTTTGTTGGGCAAGGCCTTTGAGTTCAAGGTTTTCCGTTTGCAGGCGGCTGAGTTCTGCGGCCAGATTTTCATCTGCACCTGCCGCATTTGCCTCAGCCGGACTTTGATTTTTAAGCGCCGTTTCCAAACGGACAATCGCATTGGCTAAGCGCAACTCGGCCGCTTGCAGGCGTTTTTCGCTATCGCGCTGTTCCCCAGCCATCTTTCTTGAAGCTCCCCGTATACATTTAAGAGACGCGACAATAGGACTCAACAGGGGTATCCGTCAACCACAACAAACACTTATCCTTAAAACTTCACAAAATACATTGAATACCTGCCCGGTCAGGTCGTTTTTGGCGGGCAAATGAATCTTTCCGCCCCGGGGGGCTTCAAAATAATATGTATTCAATATTTTCAAGACTCTAGCCAATACAATACAGCAAATACCACCCTAAAAGGTTGGAACAACACAACCCGGGAGGGGGTTAGAAATTGGGAAGGCTTTATGGTAAAAAATGCGCAATATCTGAATCAATCCACATAAAAACACGCCTTTTGGGAGGGATTACTCATGGCAACACGTATTGGTATTAACGGCTTTGGTCGCATTGGCCGCATGGTCTTTCGGGCAATCGCACAAGACTTCAGCAACGACTTCGAAGTGGTTGCAGTCAACGATCTGTTAGAAGCTGACTATCTTGCTTACATGTTAAAGTATGATTCTGTTCACGGTCGTTTCGACGGTGACGTTTCTGCAAAAGACGGCAACTTGGTCGTTAACGGCAAAACCATCCGTTTGACCGCTGAACGCGATCCTGCTGATTTGAAATGGAACGAAGTTGACGTCGACATCGTTATCGAATCAACGGGCTTCTTCTTGACCGAAGAAAGCTGCCAAGCTCACATCAAGGCTGGCGCAAAGAAAGTTGTTCAATCCGCTCCGTCTAAAGACGCGACACCAATGTTCGTTTATGGCGTTAACCACAACGAATATGCTGGTCAAGCCATCGTTTCTGCAGCCTCTTGCACAACCAACTGCTTGGCGCCTATCGCCAAAGTCATTAACGACAACTGGGGTCTGAAACGCGGTCTTATGACCACCGTTCACGCCGCAACTGCTACGCAAAAAACCGTTGACGGTCCATCTGCTAAAGATTGGCGCGGCGGACGTGGCATCTTGGAAAACATCATACCGTCTTCCACTGGTGCTGCTAAAGCTGTTGGCGTTGTTCTTCCAGAACTTAACGGCAAGCTTACAGGCATGGCGTTCCGCGTCCCAACATCTGACGTTTCTGTTGTTGATCTGACCGTTGAGTTGGACAAAGAAGCAACCATGGCAGAAATCAATGCTGCGATGAAGGCTGCTTCCGAAGGCGAAATGAAGGGCACTTTGGCGTATACCGAAGACGCCGTTGTTTCCACCGACTTTGTTGACTGCTCTGCGTCCTCTATCTTCGACGCCACCGCAGGCATCCAGTTGGACGGTACCTTCATCAAAGTCGTCTCTTGGTACGACAACGAATATGGCTACACCTGCAACATGATGCGTCTTGTGAAGCACGTTGCTGCCAACTAAATGATTGGTTGCCAACTCAGGCAAACTATAAATAACGAAAAAGGGCGGTCCTCATGGATCGCCCTTTTTTTGTATTTAAAAGAATTGGCCTATTTTTCAGTCAGGCCTGTTCATATAGCGTTCAGAAAAGCTCCTCTAATATTTTACAAAATAAATCTGCTCTTTTTGTCATGATCAACTATCTTAAAGGCTGGTCTTGTCTGAAAAAGTAGACAATAGAGTTTATTTCTAGAGCGTTAGCCGTATTCACATATAGGGAGAAAACGAACATGACCATGACAAAAACACTCGCAATAACCGGATTATGCTTTTTGATGAACGCATCAATCGCCACCGCCGGAGAGGCTCCAATGGGATTTTTCGTGACCAGCGTCGGCATCGGCCAAGGCGGAAATCTGGGCGGTCTTGCCGGGGCTGACGCCCATTGCACAAAACTCGCAACGGCGGCCGGATCAAAAGATCGCACCTGGAAAGCTTACCTCAGCACACAACCTGATGGCATGGATATCAAACGCGGCACTTCGGCACGCGATAGAATTGGTTCCGGCCCTTGGTATAATGCAAATGGCGAATTGATCGCGGTCGATTTGGACCAGCTTCACATCAGCCCCAACATCGTCAAACGCACAGCCGTCGACGAAAATGGAAAACAGGTTAACGGTCGTGGAGATAAACCCAATGTGCACGATATGCTCACCGGGTCAAAAGATGACGGCACCGCCTATTTTCCTTGGGAAAAGGGTGATCACACCTGCAGCAACTGGACCAGTTCCACCGAAGGCAGTGCGCAAGTTGGCCACCATGACCGCCATGGCGGCGGCAACATTTCATGGACCTCGGCCCATGGATCAAGAGGATGCACCCAAGACAACCTGAAAAGCACAGGCGGTGCGGGACTGTTTTATTGCTTTGCCGCGGATTAAAAAAAGCCCCACTCAAACACAAAAAGGCGGTCCTTCGGGATCGCCTTTTTTGTTGAACTTGAGATTAGATAATGTCTGCTTGCCGCAGGTGACCTCAATCGGTCGACGCAACACTATAATCTTTAAGAAAGAGATGGAGTGTTGTTGTTTACACCTGAAAGCACCCCAGAATCTTCCCAATTTCGGTAAGCTTCATTCCGTTAATTCTTATAACTAACTTGTCATCTTTCCGTCTCAAATTATTCATATTAGCGACATATCCTAGCTGTATTGAAAGCCTGTTGATATTCACAAGTCGTGACCTTTGAGGTGAAATATGACAAATAAAGTAATACTGATCGTGTTGGACGGTCTTGCCTACAAAACTGCTGAACAATGTATGGGCTTCATTCAAGCCCTGAAAGAGCAAAAAAAAGCCACTCTTTACAAAATCGAATGCGAATTACCATCCATGTCCCGTCCTCTTTATGAGACAATTTTGACAGGTGTTGCGCCTGCTGTGAGCGGCATTACCCACAATCAAATTAGCCGCAATTCGAATCAACAGAGTGTTTTCAGCTTGGCTCAAAAAGCAGGAAGGACCACCGCTGCAGCCGCATTTCACTGGGTAAGTGAACTCTATAACCTAACCCCTTATGATGCAATTAGGGATCGCCATACCATGGATATTGAACAAATGATCCAATATGGTTTTTTCTATCATGAAGGGGATTACCCTGACAGCCATTTATACTTGGATGCTGAATTATTGCGTCGCCGCCATGATCCGGATTTTCTCTTGGTTCATCCTATGAATATTGACGAAGCAGGGCACCGCTCTGGACTTGATAGTGCACATTATCGAAATACAGTACGGCATTCGGATAAAGAGTTATCTAAATATCTTCCAACATGGATCGAAGCCGGTTATCAAATTTTAATTACGGCTGACCATGGCATGAATGAGGACAAAAGCCACGGAGGCGTTTTACCTGAAGAGCGTGAAGTGCCGCTGTTTGTAATTGGTGACTCTTTCTCCCATCAGTTAAACTGTGTGCCAAAACAAACGGATATTTGTGGTTCTATCTGTGAGTTGCTAGGACTACGCAATCACGGAAAACCAGTGACTGATAAACTATTGCTGAAAAACAAGCTTAAAGTTGCTGCCTGAAGAGTAACTTAGAGATAAAGGGCAAAAGAGCATATGACAGTGCCCTTCGGCACCTACGGTCATAAGCAGACTCAAATTCCCGTTCTAAAGCAGGTCTTCTAAGAGCTCTTAAGCGGTCGTTTCATTTTTAAATGCCTGTTTACCCTCAAACTGCAAACGTTATAATGTCGAGGCCTTAGGGCCTGTTTTTTTAGGGAACGATATTATTTATGACCTGCCAGCTTTACCTCATTACCCCACCCGCTTTTCATCTTGAAACCTTTCGCCCACTTTTGATGGAGGCGTTGGATGCTGGGGATGTGGCTTGTGTTCAGTTGCGGCTTAAAAATGCCGATGGCAGCCCGGCTCCTCAAAATCAAGTTCGGGCGGCGGCGCAGGTTTTGATGAAAGATGTTCAAGACCGCGACGTTGCTTTTATCATCAATGACGACGCCGAACTGGCGGCCGAACTGGGTGCCGATGGCGTGCATGTGGGGCAAGATGATTTGCGAGCCAAGGCGGCGCGCGCAATCGTTGGCAAAAATGCGATTGTCGGCGTGACGTGTCACGATTCACGGCATTTGGCAATTGAAGCCGCCGAAAGCGGCGCGGATTACGTGGCTTTTGGGGCCTTTTTTCCAACCGAAACCAAGGCCGCAAAAGGCCACCCGGCCCCCGAAATATTGGAAGACTGGTCATCCGTCACCAACGTTCCGTGTGTGGCAATCGGCGGCATAACGTTAGAAAATGCCCCTGTTCTGATCAACGCCGGAGCTGGCTTTATCGCGGTGGTATCGAGCGTCTGGGACCACCCACAAGGTCCGGCTCAGGCGGTTCGGGATTTTACGGCATTAATAGCCGTTGATTCATAAACCACTGAGTGTTAGTTTCCGCGCGAATTGGGGCTTTCGGGTCCTGACCTTTTTTGGGCTTTCAAGCCCTTGCACTTTTTGTTCTTTTCAACGGTGAAGTTTCATGAAAATCAACGGCAATACCATCCGCCCCGGCATGGTTATCGAACACCAAGACCGCCTGTGGCGCGCGGTTAAAATTCAACACACCCAGCCTGGCAAAGGCGGTGCGTATCTTCAAGTTGAACTGAAAGATTTGCAATCTGGGTCAAAATTGAACCAACGTTTTCGGTCTTCAGAAACCGTTGAACGTGCCACTTTGGAACAGAACGATTACCAATACTTATTTGCAGATGGCGACATGTATACGTTCATGCACATGGAAAATTATGAGCAAATCGAACTCAGCATCAATGATATTGGCGAAGATCAGGTTCTGTTCTTGCAGGAAAATATGAAGGTTATCGTCGAAAGCCATGACGACACACCTTTGGGCGTGAAATTGCCGAAAACGGTTATCTTGGAAGTCACCGAAGCCGACGCCGTTGTGAAAGGCCAAACCGCCTCTTCCAGCTATAAGCCCGCCCTGTTGGAAAACGGTATCCGTACCCAAGTGCCACCGTTTATCGCCGCCGGAACGCGTATTGTCGTTAACACCGAAGACGCGTCTTACGTTGAACGCGCCAAAGACTAAATTTAAGGATCTCTAAACATGGCACATCCCCGTTCTGCCCTTTTGAACGTCATGACGTCTGCAGCACAAAAAGCGTCTCGGCGTATGGTGCGTGACTTTGGTGAAGTTGAAAACCTTCAGGTTTCGCGCAAAGGCCCTGCTGACTTTGTTTCTATGGCCGACAAAATGGCCGAAGAAACTTTGGTCCGCGAATTGTCCAAGGCGCGCCCAGATTTCGGCTTTATTCTCGAAGAAAAYGGCRTCATCGAAGGCAARGAYTCMTCYAACACKTGGRTSATTGATCCCCTTGATGGCACCACCAATTTTCTGCACGGCATTCCGCACTTTGCAATTTCCATCGCTTTGGTGCGCGATAACGATGTTTTTGCGGGTGTGGTTTATAACCCCATCACCGACGAAATGTTTTGGGCCGAAAAAGGCCAAGGTGCCTTTTTGAACGGTCGCCGCCTGCGGGTTTCGGCGCGCGCAAACATGGCCGATGCTTTGTTCGCCACGGGAGTTCCGTTTTTGGGCATGGAAAAAGACGCGCGTTTCTTAGAACGCCTTGAAAGCGTGATGAAAATTTCATCTGGCATTCGTCGTTTTGGCTCCGCCGCTCTTGATTTAGCATATGTCGCAGCGGCCCGTTATGACGGGTTTTGGGAATGTGGTTTGAAGTCTTGGGACATGGCTGCGGGCATCGTTATGGTACGTGAAGCCGGTGGTTTTGTGACCGACATAAAAGGCAAACGCAAAATGATGGAAACCGGGGACATCGTCGCCGGAACCGATAAATTGCACGCAACATTGCTCAAACTGGTCAAATAACACGCTTATTTTGCCAAATCAGTTGTGTGGATTGACCCGCATTGATATGGTGTATGCCATCGAAATAGAGAATTTTAGACCTCTTTGCGACCATAATGCGACCACAATGACCCAAATCTGGGGGGAGACTGAACAAAATGCGCCGAATCCTTAACGTTATTAAGCCTTGCCGCAAAAGCCTTACAGGTATTTCCCTGTTGGCGCTGTGCCTGTCTGGCCCGGCTTTGGCGCAAACGGCCCAAGATTCAGTCTACGTTGATATCTCTGATCCGAACGTTAGCATTGATCTTTCCGTTCTGGATGATGGTGGACGGGGTCCGGCACCGGGCATGATCCCCAACAGAGGCGTCAATACAGCTGTTTCGCAAAACACATATGGTGCTGGGGCTACTCTCCAAAATCGATTGCAACAGTTTAGCCATGCGGGAATGCCCGTTTCAACCTTGTACATTCAACCCAGCAAAAGCTTGAACATACCGCCACAGACAAAACCTTTATTGGTTTTGCGGGCACCGGGCTCAAGCCCCGTGCAAAAAGTTGCCGCTCCGGCTCAGAAAAAAGCCGTTAAAGTGGTTGCGGCACCAACACCGCCTTCAACACCGCCTTCAACACCAACGGCCCCGCCTGCGCCTCCGGCTTTGAAAACACCTGTTGTTCAGCCCAAGCCGGTTGCTGAAGTTGTTAAGCCCGTTGAGGCCGCTAAGCCCGTAAAGGCTCCGGTTGCTAAAGTTGTGGCCGTTGAGGTTCCGAAAGCGGCTTCCAAAGTTGTTGTTAAAACACCAACACCCGCTCCGGCTCTTAAAGTGGTTAAAGTTGAACCTGTGGCGCCACCAACACCTCTGCCCTTAAGCAAGCCAGAAACAGCTGTTAAAGTACCAGATGTGGCTATGCCGGCTCCGCCACCGCCTCGGGCTGTCGCAAAAGTCGCCCCCCCAACACCTGTCGTCGAAAATGAAACCATCGTTGATTTGCCGCCCCAAAGCAGCCAACCCGGTGTTGCCTCTTTGCCTTCAGCCACAGGGGATTTGAGCGATGGCGACAACATGCGCATTGTCTTTGCCATGGATTCTTCAAAATTACCCCAAGATGCCCGCGACGCCTTGAAGGCCTTGTCGGACAAACTTAAAGGCCAAGACAGCCTGCGTTTGCAATTGCTGGCCTATGCCGGTAATGCCGATATGTCCGCCAGTGCAGCGCGGCGGTTGTCCCTGTCCAGGGCTTTGGCGGTACGGTCCCATTTGATTGAAAACGGTGTGCGGTCAACGCGTATTGATGTCCGTGCTTTGGGCAACAAATCTTCCGACGAAGTCACTGAACGGGTTGATATCACCGTCGTCGAACGCTGATCGGTCGCGCCATGATAGACGCGCATCAAATGACCAATCCACGGCGTTTTCTGGTCCGCATGGCTTTGTTTATTATGGTCGTTATTTTGGCCGTAATCGCCGTATATGGCCCACTTTCCGATGCTTTTATGGCCAATGCTCCGCTGAACGGATTGATTTTGGGCGTGTTCGCTCTGGGCATGAGCTATAACGTGCGCCAGGTTATTCAATTGGGGCCTGAACTCACGTGGATTGAAAATTTTCGCAGCCGGGCTCCGGGCGGTCATGGCCAGCCCGTCGGCATAATCTCAAAAACCAAGGCCCGTTTACTGTCGCCCTTGGCCGCAATGGTTGGCGACCGGGCTGAAATCAAACTCAGCGCCATGGCTTTGCGTTCGGTGTTGGATGGCATTGCCGGACGGCTGGACGAACAACGCGACATTTCACGCTACACCATCAGCCTGTTGGTCTTTTTAGGCCTTCTGGGCACCTTTTGGGGCCTTTTGGATACCCTGGATTCTATCCGCAGTGTGATTTCAAACATTCAAGTCAGTGGTGGTAATGCCGGCGCGGTCTTTGATGATCTGAAAACCGGCCTTGAAAAACCCCTGCGCGGCATGGGTACGGCGTTTTCCAGTTCCCTATTTGGTTTGGCCGGATCGTTGATTTTGGGCTTTTTGGATCTGCAAACAGGTCAGGCCCAAAACCGTTTTTACACCGAATTAGAAGACTGGTTGTCCAGCCAAGCACGTTTGACGGGGGGAACCCTTGGCACCGAAGGCGAACAAACCATTCCGGCCTATGTCGAGGCGTTATTGGAACAAACGGCGGAAAGTTTGGGCAACCTGCAACGCACCATGACCCGTGGCGAAGAAACAAATATCCAGACGTCTCAGGCGTTGGGTCAGCTTTCTGAAAAAATGGTCACCATCACCGACTTCATGCGCACCGAACAGGTCATTATGAAAACTTTGGCCGAAACCCATATGGAATTAAAACCCGCGTTGGAAGCCATCGCCGGGGGGAGCCTCATGACGGGTGGCGGCAGCATGGACGAGGCCACGCGCGGGCATATCCGCAACATCGACATGGCGGTGGGGCGCATGGTCGAAGAAGCCCGTACCGGACGTGAAGACACGGTTAGCCAATTGCGCAGTGAAATCAAATTGCTCGCCCGCACCGTGGCTGGACGGGGCCAATAAACTCATGGCCTCGCTCTCTCGCCGTTCCCGCAATCGCGCCGATATTTGGCCCGGCTTTGTGGATGCGCTGGCGTCGATTCTTATGGTCATTATCTTTTTATTGCTGGTGTTTGTGCTGGCTCAATTTTTCTTGGGCGATGCGTTATCGGGACGCGATTCCGCACTGGAAAAACTCGACAGGCAAATGGCCGAAATGGCCGATTTACTGGCCCTTGAAAAAACCGAAAACAGCACCCTGCGTAACGATGTAGGAAGACTATCGGGCGAATTACAAACCTCCATCACCCAAGGCGACCAGCTGCAAGGTCAGGTTTCTGCTCTTTCGGGTAACATCACAAAATTAGAAGCCTTAAAGGCCCAGCTGGAAGCCGACATCGGTAAACTGGCGTCCGAAGTCGATGACAAATCCCAAGCTTTGTTGAGCGAAAAAGAACTCTCCGAAAGTGCGCGCGCTGAAATCGCGTTGCTGAACCAACAAATGGCGGCCTTTAGGGACCAAATCGCGACCCTGAACGGAGCCTTAGAATCCGCCGAAATCAAGGCCAAAAAAGAAGGCGTAAAAATCATCTCCCTCGGCAAACGTCTGAACGCCGCGTTGGCCTCCAAGGTTATGGAACTGTCGGGCTATCGTTCTGAATTTTTTGGCCGTTTGGCGAAAATTTTGGGCGCTCAGCCGGGCATTGAAATCGTCGGCGACCGTTTTGTTTTTCAATCTGAGGTTCTCTTTGCCAGTGGGGCTGCCGAAATCAATGTTGGCGCGTTTGAACAATTACACACGCTGGCGCTAACGTTAAATGATTTAGGCGGACRAATTCCCAAAGACATCGATTGGGTGTTGCGTGTGGATGGTCATACAGACAGCGTGCCCATCAAAACCGCAAAGTTTGCGTCGAACTGGGAGCTGAGTGCGGCCCGATCCATTTCGGTGGTCWAATACCTGATTGACCAAGGCGTTCCGGCCAAACGCTTGGTCGCTGCAGGCTTTGGTGAACAACAGCCCTTGGCCCCCGGAAAGACCAAAGCGGCTCTAGATCGCAACCGCCGCATCGAACTAAAACTCACACAGCGTTAGACGTAAGCGCGCACAAGCGCTATATAGAAGCGAATTATTCCAAACTAAGCCTTAGACTCAGATAATAACGAAAAGAATATTTAAGAATGCTCACCCTGTTTCTCATCGTCTTTATCGACTTGGTCGGTTTTGGCATCGTTATCCCGTTGCTTCCTTTTTATGGTGAATTTTTTCAAGCTGGGCCAATGCTGGTCACCTTGATGATGGCGTCTTATTCTTTGGGCCAGTTTATTGCGGCGCCCCTTTGGGGACGTTTAAGTGATCGTATTGGCCGCCGTCCGGTGTTGATTGTCAGTCTCTTTGGGGCGGTGATTTCTTATATCTGTTTGGGCTTTGCCACAACCTTGTGGATGCTATTTCTGGTGCGTATTTTTGGCGGATTGATGGCGGGCAATATTGCCACCGCATTTGCCTATATCGCCGACATCACCACCCCGGAAAATCGCGCCAAGGGCATGGGCGTTGTGGGCGCGGCGTTTGGCTTAGGCTTTATTGCGGGCCCGGTGATCGGCGGCGTTTTGGCCGGGTCTGATCCCTTAAATGCCGATTATCAAACGCCCGCCTTTGTCGCTGCGGGTTTGTCCGCATTGGCTTTGATCATGACCATTGTGCGTTTGAAAGAATCCTTATCGCCTGAGCTTCGCGCCCAATTGGCTGCAAAACCCAAGCAAAGCCGCATCACGCAATGCAAAGAAGCCGTCAGTCGCCCGGGCATTGGCCTGTTGGTGATGATCAGCTTTTTGGCTACGTTTGTTTTTGCCGGCA
>NVSZ01000056.1 GCA_002732845.1 Rhodospirillaceae bacterium | reverse complement strand
GTGGACCACGTCAAAAAGGTCACGCTTGGCAATGTTTTTCCATTTATCCCCGTCGCGCAGACGATCCACCACAACGATTTTTTGATCGTCGCGTTGTTCCAAAGCCCACGCAATGTTCGAGCCGATAAATCCAGCTCCGCCTGTTACGATATACATGCCGTTCATCCTTATAATGTCTTTCAACAGTTATAAGGTGGCGAGGGGCCCTGTGCAAGGGAGCGCACGCTTGCAGCACTTCACCAGACCCGTCATAATGGTTACAACATATAGAAACATTTATAGGACGTCTCGACATGCAAACTTCAAATTCCATCCTCAACGACATGGCGAAAGTCGCCAGCGGTGCCGTTTCTGCAGTTACGGGCCTAAAGGGCGATGCCGAGAATATGTTGCGCCGTCAAGTCGAATGCGTATTGGCCGATTTAGAACTGGTCACCCGCGACGAATTTGACGCCGTCAAAGCCTTGGCCGCAAATGCCCGCGCCGAACAGGAAAAGCTGGAAGTCCGGGTGAAAAAGCTGGAAGCCCAACTGAAAGCCAAAAAAGCGCCGGCTAAAAAAGCCTAGGCTTTTCGCCACATTTCCCGATTCGCATCGATTCTTGAAAAGCGAAGCCTTTAGAATCACTTAAGCGGCCCGATTCGCTCCGATTCGCTGGTGTTTGGCGAATCGGGACTAAGCGTTTGAAATCATTCAAACTCCTAAAAAATCTTCTCTTTATCCACAAAAATCGTGGCGTTGGGCTTGCGACTCCACGCGCCCTTAAGCACACTACATCTAGTGACTTAGCTGTTAAGACACACATGAAGAAGTGAATTGAGGGTCGCCCATGCAAAGCCTGCACCGCGCTACAACCGAGACAAATGTTCACCCGATGGATATGGTGGAACGCACGTTGAGCCTGTACCAATGGCAATCGGATCGCAGTTGCGATACGGAAATTGCGGCTCAAGCCCCGGCGAAGTGGTGCGATTACAGCCTTTTCTTCACATGGAGCGACAATGCAGAGGCCATGCAGTTGACCTGTGCCTTTGACATGCGCATCCAAAAAGAACAACGCGCCGCCGTGCATGAGCTTTTGATGTTGGCAAACGAACGCATGTGGTTGGGGCATTTCACCCTGTGGCAGGAAGAAGGCCAACCCATGTTCCGCCATGCTTTGCCGTTGCGCGGAGCTGAGGCCCCAACCATCGGTCAAATTCAAGACATGATCGAAACCGCAATTTACGAATGCGAACGTTTTTACCCCGCCTTTCAATATGTGATTTGGGGCGGACGTTCGGCAAAAGAAGCCATGGATATGGCTCTTTTAGAAACCGTCGGCGAGGCTTAGTCCGTCATGACGATGTTGTTGGTCGGCTGTGGTAAAATGGGCAGCGCCATGCTGGAAGGTTGGTTGGACCAAGGCATACCCCCTTTAGATATCACGATCGTTGAACCCAATGCGGACGCCGCAGATAACTTTGTTGCGCGGTTAGGCATCAATGCCGTCTCGTCTGCCGATGAATTGCCTTCCGATTACACTCCGGACGTTGTGGTGCTGGCTGTTAAGCCGCAAATTATGGATCAGGTCGTGGCACCGTATGCAAAACTCACCCAACACGGCCCGGTATTTCTCTCCATCGCGGCTGGCCGCACCCTTGCCAGTTTCGAAGCCTTACTGGGCACAGACGCCGCCATCGTGCGGGCCATGCCCAACACGCCGGCGTCAATCGGACGCGGCATTACCGTGGGGTGCCCCAATGCGAACGTTTCCGAAGCACAAGCCAGCCTTTGCAAAGATTTGTTAAAGGCCGTGGGTGATGTGGAATGGGTCACAGATGAAAGCCTGATGGACGCCGTGACCGCCCTTTCTGGCAGTGGCCCTGCGTATATTTTCTTGCTGGCCGAAGCTATGAGCCACGCCGGACAACAGGCCGGCCTAGCCCCCGATTTGGCCGCACGTCTGGCGCGGGCCACGGTTTCAGGATCGGGCGAATTGTTAAATCAATCGCTGTTGCCCGCCTCGACTTTGCGCGAAAACGTCACCTCGCCCAATGGCACCACGGCCGCGGCCTTGGATGTTTTAATGGCTGATGGGGGACTCACCGATGTGATGACCAAGGCAATTTTGGCCGCGACCAAACGCTCTGTTGAACTCGCGAAGTCGTGACCTCTATAACACCTGAAATAACCTTTGATGATTTTATGAAGGTGGATGTGCGCACCGGCACCGTGCTTCGCGTCGAAGACTTTCCCCAAGCCCGCACGCCCGCTTATAAAATGTGGATTGATTTTGGCCCCGATATTGGCGAACGCAAAACATCGGCACAGATCACCAAGCATTACACGTCCGAAACCTTGGTCGGTCGCCAAGTCTTGGCGGTGGTCAATTTCCCACCCCGCCAAATCGGCAAATTCATGAGCGAGGTTTTGGTTCTGGGGGTTCCCGATGAAAATGGTGATGTGGTTTTGCTGAAGCCTGAAACCAAAGTCACGAATGGTGCTCGACTTTATTAAACGGGTAACGATACCTTGACCCGCAATCCCCCGCCGGGGGCATCTTCCAATAAAATTTCTCCACCGTGACCACGAATAGCGTCTCTGGCGATGGTCATACCCAAACCCACCCCCCCTGTTTCAGGATTACGCGAAGCATCCAAACGCACAAACGGTTTAAAGACCTCATCACGTTTGTCTTCGGGAATGCCGGGACCATCATCATCGATGACAATTTCCACCATTTCACCCCGCAGGGCCGCCCGGATAGAGGTGTTGCCGCCATAGCGAACGGCATTATCGACAAAGTTTGTGAGCGAACGTTTTAAGGCATTTGTTTTGACCGCCGCAATAATTTCAACTTCGCAATGCAAATCAATATTGCCGCCTTTACGTCGCGCCTGCAGGGCGATTTGCGACAACATGTCGGTGATATTGGTATCAACGGCTTTTTCTTCGCCTTCGCCCCGCACAAAAGCCAAATATTCTCCCAACATATGTTCCATGTCGGCAATGTCGGTTTTTAAGTCTGCTACGCCATCATCGTCGTTCATCATTTCCAATTGCAGTTTCATACGCGTCAACGGCGTGCGCAGATCATGCGACACCCCCGCCAACATGTCAGTGCGTTGTTGGATTTGCCGTTTGATGCGATTGCGCATGGAAATAAAAGCCCCCGCAGCGCGGCGCACTTCGGTGGCGCCTTCGGGTTTAAAGCGGGGGGTGTCACGGCCCTTGCCAAAATCATCGGCGGCTTCGGCCAGCTTTCTAATCGGGCGAACTTGGTTGCGCATGAAAATCATGGCCACAAAAAACAGCAAGACCGAAGTTCCGACCATCATCAAAACAAACACATATGTACTGGTTGAAAACAGGCGCTTGCGCGGCACCGTCACAAACAGCACACCTTCTGCCAGTTGAATTTCC
Organism: Rhodospirillaceae bacterium; assembly: GCA_002732845.1. GTDB lineage: Bacteria > Pseudomonadota > Alphaproteobacteria > Rhodospirillales > Magnetovibrionaceae > JANLGW01. Next base: position 14,522 of record NVSZ01000056.1, on the reverse strand, counting down.
ACATGAACAAAACGTTTATTGCTGACGGCATCGATGCGGTGGGGCTTGTTGATGCTTTCATCCAAAGCCCGCGTAAATTGATCAACCAGGATGCTTTCCCCCAAACGAGCCGTGTCCTGAATAACCTTATCGGCTTCGAAACGCATGTTCAGTTGCACGAAAGCCAACGCCTGATCGAACAAAATTTTTCGTTTTTCAAGGTCTTGGGTATGACGCATGGAATTAATCACCATACCAATTTCACCGCCAACGCCCAGCGCCAGACGCCGCCCGACCTTGCTCCAGTGATTTTGAAAAAAGATCGTCGCACTGACCACTTGCAACAAAAACAAGGGTGTCACAATAATCAACACGGACCGACCCAACAGGCTTTTGGGAAGGTAAGGTTTTAAAATTGTTGAGAGGTTCATACCTTTGCCTGCCTTAATCTGGAATTAAAACGTAGCCTTTGCCACGTACAGTCYGAAGATAGCGTGGCATTTTAGGGTCGGATTCAATTTTTTTRCGCAGGCGCGTAACTTGCACGTCAACTGCGCGCCCGCCCCCGGCYGTATGATCCATCAAATCTTCACGGGAAAAAGGTTCCCCCGGACGCTCGGCCAACATTCGCAGCAATTGAACTTCAACGGTGGTCAGGCGCACCAAATCATTGTTCACGGTCAATTCGCCCCGTTCAACATCAAAGCTGGCCTGGCCCATCGAAACACTTTTTGCAAGGACGTCCGCCCCAGCCTCAACAGGTTGGGACACACGTTTTAAAATCGCATTCACGCGCAACAACAATTCACGGGGCTCAAACGGTTTGGTCAAATAATCGTCTGCGCCGTGTTCAAGGCCACGGATGCGGTCTTCGCTTTCGCTCATGGCGGTCAGCATCAAAATCGGCACATTCGATGTCTTGCGAAAATTGTTGGCAAATTCCAAGCCCGTTTCGCCGGGCATCATTAAATCCAAAATGATCAGATCAAAAACAAACGCGCTCAGCTTATCACGGGCATCTTGGGCGCCGGTCGCGGTCAACACAACATAGCCGTTGTCGCTGAGATATTTACGCAAAAGATCTCGCAAACGATTATCGTCATCGACCACTAAAATATGCGGAAGGCCTGCTTCCATGGCTTTATATTCCCCCAATTTCGTTTGCAGTCTAACACACTTAATCGGTATGTGGAGCGCCACCTGTATATCGTTTTCGATCTTCAGCATTGATGATTTCGCTGAGTACTTTTTTGTAACCTTTTACGGCTTCTTTGCCCGAAGCTTCAAAAGCCTGTTGAATGCGCACCCCTTGGCATTTGGTCAGGCGCGCTTCAAGTTCACCCCCCTTATCCGTCAGCGTTAAGGTGCGCCGTCGGCGATCTTGGGCATCCGTTTTTTGATCAATAAAACCTTCGCGCACCAATTGGCCCAACACCCGGGAGAGACTTTGCTTGGTGATTTTTAAAATGCGCAGCAAACCGTTCACAGAAATCGAAGGATTTCTGTGAACAAAATAAATGACCCGGTGATGAGCCCGACCAAAGCCAAAGCCTTCTAAAAGATCATCCGCTTCACCCGTGAAATCGCGATAGGCAAAAAACAAAAGCTCTAAGGCCTGACGCAGGTCCTCTTCTGATAAGGCTTGKTCCGTTTGCATATGAATGCACCCCAAAAANTAYGACAGYAATGTTGACTTATTTTGACGGAACTGCTAAAAAACGCAACCTATAAATTCATGTGCAAGGATAAAATCATGACAGGCCCTTCATTCGATGATCGCGACGGTAAAATCTGGCACGATGGTAAAATGGTTGAATGGCGCGACAGCAAAGTCCATTTACTAAGCCACGCTTTGCATTATGGATCGGCTGTTTTTGAAGGTGTGCGCATGTATGGCGGCAATATTTTCAAACTGACCGAACATTCCGAACGCTTGATCGAGTCTGCCCGAATTATCGGTTTTGAAATCCCTTACACCGTCGAACAAATCAATCAGGCGTGTATCGATGCCTGTGCCATCAACAACATTACGGATGGTTATCTACGCCCCCTCGCCTGGCGCGGCAGTGAGATGATGGGCGTCGCGGCACAAAAAAACACCATTCATTTGGCCGTTGCCGCGTGGGAGTGGCCCAGCTATTTCTCACCGGAAGCCCGCGACAAAGGCATCAGCCTGACCATGTCGAAATGGCGTCGCCCAGCACCGGATACCGCCCCCGTTCATGCCAAGGCTGCGGGTTTGTATATGATCGCAACGCTATCCAAACACGACGCGGAAAGCGCGGGTTTTGTTGACTCGCTGATGTTGGATTATCGCGGTTACCTCGCCGAAGCCACCGGGGCCAACGTGTTCATGGAAATGGGTGATGGTAAATTGCACACGCCTATTCCGGATTGCTTTTTAGATGGGATCACCCGACGAACCGTTATCGAGCTGGCGAAAAAACGCGGTATCGAAGTTGTTGAACGGGTCATCATGCCCGAAGAACTGGCCAACGCCACACAGATCTTTTTAACCGGAACGGCCGCTGAAGTGACCCCCGTTGGTCAAATCGATGATAAAACCTACGCGGTTGGCGATATTACCAAAACATTGCGGGCAGATTACGAAAGCTTGGTTGGACGCACCTAATACGAAAGCACTAGATCACAAGCTCTTCCTACACTTTAATTAAAAAAAAACTCGTAAATCACTTTCTCACGACCAACATAATTTTAGTATGGCTACGCTTTTACTGTAGTTATGAAAATTAAGTAGCGGTTTAAGGTGAATTTCGCAGTAACCGCATAGTGTACGGAGAATTGAACCATGCCGAGAGAAACATCCCTTACAGGGACCGAACGTTTTTTTGATGATAACGAGCTCATTGTTTCCAAAACCGATACAAAAGGAAACTTAACTTACGTCAATAACGTTTTTCTACGCCTTGCCAGCTATACGGAAAAGGAATGTTTGGGCCAGCCCCATTCCATGATCCGCCACCCCGAAATGCCCCGCTGTATTTTCAAATTACTGTGGGATACCCTACAAGGCGGTAAAGAGCTTTTTGCTTATGTCGTCAAYCGCTSMWMSAAYGGCGATCATTACTGGGTTATCGCGCACGTTACCCCCAGCAAAGATAGTTCTGGCCGCATCATTGGCTACCATTCCAATCGTCGTGTACCAAACAGAAATGTCCTCAACAACACAATTATCCCGCTTTATAAAAGCCTGCTTGCAGAAGAACAAAGACATCCTGACCGCAAGACCGGCATAACGGCCTCAGAAGCCATGATTGACGATCTCCTTAACAAGGACGGCGTTGAATATGATGAATTCATCGCTGGTTTTATGTGATCTCAACACCCGACTGAATTTGGTAAAAACTTAAATTTATAACAAATAAACTGTTTCGGAGATTWCCCCATGTTTTCAAACAAAAATGCAAGTGCCATTTCGAAAGCCCTTAACGTTTGCAAGTCCGTCGCTGCTGGTGATTTTGAAGCCCGCGTTATTAACATCACAGAAACAGGGGAAGCCGGTGAGCTTCTTCATGCGATCAATCTTTTGATCGACAGAACCGATGCTTATGTTCGCGAATCAACCGCCTGTTTAGAATACGTCAGCGCCAACAAATATTTCCGACGTATTGCGGAAAAAGGCATGACGGGTAGTTATTTAACGGCAACCAGAACCATCAATTCCGCGACCGATATCATGCAAACTAAGGTCAAAGATTTTTCTGCTATCGCCGATAAATTCGAAGTGGAWATGAARGGYGTKGTGMAMACCGTKACCTCTGCGGCRKCKGAATTRCAAKSCACSGCAMRAAGCATGGAAAGYACGGCSAMKRTMACCAGYGAAAAAGCRRRTRTTGTKKCCTCKGCMGCGACAAATGCCTCTGAAAATGTTCAGACGGTTGCCTCAGCTGCCGAAGAACTTTCATCTTCGATTTCCGAAATCAGCCGCCAAGTGGCGCAGTCTTCAGAGATCGCCAGCAAGGCCGTTGTGGATGCGGACAGAAGCCGTGAAAATGTTCAAGGCTTGGCCGATTCTGCCGCAAAAATCGGTGAAGTGGTCAGCTTGATTTCTGATATTGCCGATCAAACCAAMSTSCKKRYCSKKRASGCCAYSRKSGWWSCMSYYYKWRMRGSYGWWRMMSGCAARGGCTTTGCSGTTGTGGCCTCRGAAGTGAAAAAYYTWGCCAATCARACSGCCAARGCRACCGAAGAAATCAGCYYGCAARTKKSYRRCGTTCARSRYGCMACMMAAGATGCSGTMAMSGCCATCSRSRGCATYGGYWMWACCATNTMGCAANATYRACGARRYKTCAWCCRSMATTGCCKCCGCYGTYGAAGAACAAGGTGCGGCAACSCAAGAAATTGCCCGCAACGTAGAGCAAGCGGCAAGCGGCACCAATGAAGTGACTTCAAACATTACAGAAGTCACCCAAGGGGCCACAGAAACCGGCCATGCCGCCTCAGAGGTCCTTCAAGCCGCCGATGAATTGGCCAAACAAGGCGATGTGTTGGGTCACGAAATGGATTCATTCCTGATTGAACTTAGAAAAGTGATCTAAGACCGCAGTACAAAGACGCGTTTATCCCCGTCTAGCACTGTGTAGGTTTAATGACTTTTACCCCATTTGCTCAAACCCTATGTCCATGGATTTTCAGCGTTATAGGAAGACGATTTATGTCGTTTTCTTTGGGACAAGAACAAGAAGCCGTCGTTTCAGATACGCCTTATTCATGTTTGGGTTAAACCGAATAGCCTCTTCGTTATTTTGAAAATCAAACTCAACCTGTTGCAGGATATCGGTATGGGTATTCGAAAGTAAGTTCGCAACTTGACTGACCGCATTTTTGTAACACGGGGCATATTCAATAACCGTAATRCTTTTGGGGAAATCGCTAAGCTCAAGAGCGACTTACATACACCCGCCGGGCTTATCGATATGATGTTTGATCAGTTCTGTGGTGAGGTGTTCAAACGCATCGTCAACGTTATCGACGGTTTTAAAGAGGTCCAGATCGCTGGGCGAAATCATGCCGTATTTCAACATGGCATCCAAATTCAGGACCTCATCCCAATAACTTTTTCCATACAGAATGATCGGCATGGGCTTGCCCATTTTTTTGGTCGAGACCAAGGTCAGCAATTCAAAAAATTCATCCATGGTTCCGTAGCCACCGGGAAACACGATGAAGGCTTTTGCCAGATACGAAAACCAAAATTTTCGCATGAAAAAATAATGAAAATCGAACGCCAGCTCTCGGGTGATATACGGGTTCTGGTGTTGCTCAAACGGTAAGGAAATATTCAGACCGATGTTGTTGCCTTTGGCTTCGGCGGCTCCGCGATTGGCGGCTTCCATAATACCCGGCCCCCCCCCGGTGCATACAACAAAACGTTTGGCATCGACACTCAATCCCTTGGACCATTCGGTCATGCGGAAGCTCAATTCACGGGATTCCTCATAATAACGTGACATTTCAAGATCAAGTTTGGCTTGTTCGACGTCCCCATCATTTTTTTCTGCATCGGCCAAAGATTGCTCTGCTTGTTCGCGTGACAACGTGCGCGCAGAACCAAAGAAGACGATGGTATCGGAAATATCGTAACGATCAAAACGGTCTTCGGGTTCAACAAATTCCGACATAATCCGCAGCGGGCGTCCCGCGCGACTATCCAAAAAGTCCAAATCTTTATAAGCCTTTGCCGGAACAAAACCCTCGTCACCCCGGCGCCGTCCTGAATTATTTTTACCCATTTACGATTTATCCCAACGTTTGCTCGAGGCCTCATCTGTGGCCTTGGTTTCTACCCAATGATCGCCACTTGTGCCTGTTTCTTTTTTCCAAAAGGGGGCTTTTGTTTTCAGCCAGTCCATCACAAAATTACATGCTTCGAAAGCATCTGCCCTGTGTGCGGACGCGGCGGCGACAAAAACGATACGGTCCCCAGCATGAAGTTTCCCGACCCGATGCACAATCGACAAACCATCCAAATGCCAACGTTCAAAAGCTTCGTCTTCGATATGGAGTAATTGTTTTTCGGTCATCCCAGGATAATGTTCAAGCGTCATGCTGGTGAGTTTATGATCATCAGAAAAATCACGAACCAAGCCAATAAAAGAACACACGCCACCGATGTGCGTCTGCCCATCCGTCAGCTTAGAAATTTCAATGCCGGGGTCAAAATCGTCTTCTTGAATACGGATCATGGGAGCTCTTAGCCCCCTGTGACGGGTGGGAAAAAAGCCACTTCATCGTTATCAGAAACCGGAAAATCTAGCCCCACATGCTCTTGGTTTACGGCCACGCGCACCAGCGCCGGATTGGCAAAAGCAGACGCAAACCCATCGCCCCGCTGTTGCATCCATTCAACCAAACTTTGTACGTCGGTGACACCTTCGGGAACGGTTAAGTCTTCTTCACTGAGCCCGGTTTTTTCTTTTAGCCACGCAAAATAGAGGATCTTCACTGGGTCATATCTCCGAATGATAAAAAGCTAACTAAATCCCCCTCTTCGACACCTTCGATGTCTTCGGCCAATTCAATCAAGCCCGTGGACGCGACCATAGAGGTCAAGATGCCGGAACCTTGTTGGGGGAACTTAACCGCCTGCATCACGCCATCGGTATTCACTTCAAGGCTCGCCCGCAACCATTCGCGGCGGCCTTTTTTCTTGGTCATGGAAAATCCAGCCGGCACTTGAAAGGCCGGAACGTCCGTTTCGGTGCGACCCGACATGCGCATAATCAAACACCGGGCGACCCGCATAAAAATCACCATTGCGGCGACCGGATTTCCGGGCAGGCCGATAAACGCGGTATCGACAACTTTACCAAAGGCCATTGGTCGTCCGGGCTTGATCGCTAAGCGCCAAAAATCAATGGAGCCCAAGCTTTTGACAACGCGGGTAATATGGTCTTCTTCACCAAGGCTAACCCCACCTGAAGTGATGATCAAATCATGCCCCGGCGCGGCGTCGTGCAAAGCACCGCGAATTTCCGCGACGTTGTCTTGCAAGATGCCCAAATCCGTAATTTCGCAGCCAAATCCTTGCAACAGGGCGGCAATGGAATAACGGTTCACGTCATAAATGGTCCCCTGACCACCCCCAACCGCATCAGCGCCATCAAACAACGGGTCAGCGATTTCGTCACCCGTTGAAAAAACCGCAACGCGCAGGGGTTTAAAAACCTTCACCTGCCCCAGGCCGATGGACGCCGCCAAGCCAATTTCCTGTGCCCTGARCAAGGTTCCGRCTTTGATAATAACATCGTCTTTTTGAATGTCTTCCCCGCACAAGCGACGGTTCGCCCCCAATTTAAGGCCAGCGGGAATAATCACATCGTCGCCATCTAAAGTGACGTTTTCTTGCATCACCACCGTATCCATCCCGATCGGCATAGCGGCCCCGGTGAAAATTTGCACGGCTTCGCCGGCTTCGGCAGCACGGTCAAGGGGGTGACCCGCTGCGATGCGCGCGGTTACGGGTAAACGGGTATCACCATCTGGGTTCAAATCTGAAAAGGCTATGCCATACCCATCAACAGCAGAATTGTCGTGGGGTGGAACGGATAAAGGCGCTTGAATATCTTCGGCTAAAACGCGACCCAAAGCCTTGGGTAAGGATATGACTTCGCCACCGACCACGGTGTGGGTCTGGTCTTTGAGTATTTCCATCCCCTTTAAATAAGGGAGCATTTCGCCGTCCGCTTGAAAACAATCATCATCTATTTTTGACATGCACCGTTATCCTTCGCTGTAATCCTTGTCAGATTGGGCWATATGAGCAAGGCCAGAGCGCAGATAATCATATCCGGTGATCAACGTGATCAAGGCGGCCGCCCACAATCCATAAATGCCGATTTCCAATGTGCTGACCGGGCCGATGGGGCCGTAAGGGCCAAAGTCCGGCCCCACGACGCCAACAATCAAAAAGCCCAAAGCCAGCATTTGAATGGTTGTTTTCCACTTGGCCAAAAGACTGACCGGCATGCTGATTTGAGCTTGGGCCAAAAATTCGCGCAATCCAGATACCAAAATTTCACGACATAAGATGATTGAGGCTGCCAGAACATGGATGGATGTAATGGTTTGTGTCCCCAACAACATCAACAAAACGCCCGCGACCAAAAGCTTGTCGGCGATGGGGTCTAAAAACCGCCCAAAGGCTGATTGCTGGTGCCAAGCCCTCGCCAAGTATCCATCAAAAAAATCGGTGATACAGGCATAGGTATAGGCTGTGAACGCCAGCCAATTCCCCCATTCGCCACCCATATAAAGGAAGCCGATGATAATGGGGATGGCAACAATGCGCGAAACGGTCAGGATGTTGGGTATATTAAAAAGCATGATGTGGTCAATGTACTGAACTTTTGTAGCTTTTGCCAACGTTTTGCCAAAGTTTTAACAATGTTTTTTACCAATGACTTGCCAGTGACTTGCCAATGTTTTGACAATTTAATCGTTTGATTGAAACCAGTCATAGATTTTCAATGCGGTGGCCTTCGAAATGCCCTCTACAGCCTCTAAATCCGCCAACCCAGATTCTTCAACAGCCTTTGCCGAACCAAAATGATGCAACAGTGCTTTTTTACGTTTGGCCCCAATGGAGGGAATTTCATCCAGGCTGGATTTAAATTGGGCTTTTGAACGTCTGGCCCGGTGCGTGCCGATGGCGAATCGATGCGCTTCATCGCGCAGGTTTTGAATAAAATAAAGCACCGGATCGCGTTCTTCCAAGGCGATRGCGGGCTGGCCCGGCAAAAATATGCGTTCACGYCCAGCGTTTCTGTCCGGTCCTTTGGCGACGCCCGCGACGGCGACACCTTCTATGCCCAACTCGTCCAAAACCTGCATCACCACGCTCAATTGCCCGCGCCCACCATCAATCAACAACAAATCAGGCCAGCTGCCGTCACGTTCGCCGTTATTTTCTTCTTGGTTTTTCAGCGCACTTTTAAAACGCCGCTGTAAAACTTCGCGCATCATGGCGTAATCATCGCCCGGCGAATAGCCATCTTTGCCGGCTTCGGCRTTGCTGGCACCTTTGATGTTAAATTTCCGATAAGCATTTTTAATCAGGCCTTCGGGACCCGCGACAATCATGCACCCCACCGCATTGGTGCCCGATACGTGTGAGTTATCATAAACTTCGACACGCCCCGGCGGATGCCCCAAGCCCAACATTTTCGCCAAGGCTTCTAACAATGTTTCCTGACTGCTGCGTTCGGCACGACGGCGCGCCAAGGCTTCGCGTGCATTGTCTTCGGCATGTTTGACCAAACTTAATCGTCCGCCGCGTGTTGGCGTGCTCAGTTTGACCTTACGTTCGGCCCGCACAGCCAAAGCTTCGCTCAACAGTTCTGAATGTTCTATTTTATGGCTCAACAGCACTTCGCCGGGCGGCGTGTGTTTGGCGTAAAACTGACCCAAAAAAGCTTCTAAGACCTGTTCCTCATCTTCATTTTTAGCTTGAATGGGGAAAAATGCGCGGTTGCCATAATTCCGACCGCCTCGAAAAAAGAACACCTGCACACAATTCACACCGTCCTTTTGGGCTAACGCCACCACGTCGGCTTCTTGGATGTTGCCGGGGTTGATGTCTTGGTGTTGTTGAATACGGGTCAGGGCACGAATACGGTCACGATAGCCTGCGGCCTTTTCAAAATCCAAATCATCACTGGCGACTTGCATATGTTTGGCCAGGTTTTTTTGAATGTCCTGACTTTTTCCGGCCAAAAATTGGCGCGCTTCATCCACCAAGGCATTATAACCCACCTTATCCACCAAACCTTCGACACAAGGGCCAGAGCACCGCTTGATTTGATACAGCAAGCACGGACGCGTACGATTGGAAAAAACGCTGTCGGTGCAGGTTCTCAACAAAAAGGCCCGCTGCAAAATAGCCAGTGTTTCATTCACCGCCCAAACACTGGCAAACGGTCCAAAATATTCGCCCCCCGCCTTGTGCGCGCCGCGATGTTTGACCACACGCGGATAATCATGGTCCGAGGTCAGCAAGATATCGGGAAACATTTTATCGTCGCGCAACAAGATATTATAGCGCGGAGCCAGTTTCTTGATCAGGTTGGCTTCTAAAAGAAGCGCTTCGACTTCGGTGTGGGTGGTGACAAATTCCATGGACGCGGTTTGCGCCACCATGCGGTGGATGCGCACGCTCATTCGATCCACTTTGGTATAGCTGGCCACCCGTTTTTTTAAGGCCTTGGCCTTGCCCACATACAGCACCCGCCCATCCGCGCCAATCATGCGGTAAACCCCCGGCTTTGAAGACAGGGTTTTCAGATAGCGTTCAATTACCGSCACACCGATTTCAGGTTGAGGTGGTGTCGTCTTTTCAGRTGGCTTTTCAGGTGGGGGTTGGGACGAGCTCATAAAATAAATTATGCCTATTTGCCGATAAACGTAAAGCTTTGTCGTACTTTCAAGTCGTTAAGATCAAAAACGCATCAATTGCACAAAAAACTATCCACGATTCGTGTGGATAAAGATGTGGGTAAAGTCAGGCTCTGTGCTATGAGGCCAGTGCCCCGTTGACTTCCTTAGCTTTGCTTATTTTTTAGGCATAACCACAACCCATTGAATTTACTYGTAGTTTTATTGTTTATTRTAAMGGTTCTAAAGAACACCGTAAAATCTGAGTGGATTGGTAAGGTTTTACCCGCTTTCAGATAGCTGTGCAAAACTGACTGCAGACGTTCCGGGTTTGTATTTCTTGAAAAGCCAGACAAACCCTTAAATAAAGGTAAAATTATACTTCAGGGTTAAAGCGTTCGATCTCTACACCGACACTAAAGGCATCTTCAAACACGTCGAGTTTTTCGACGCGTACACGGGCCGAACGTACCTGTGTATGCAACAAGCAAACCGCAGCCACTTCTTCGGCCAAGGTTTCAACCAGGTTGRTATGGCCTTTGGTACAGACTTCGCGGACCGCCTTCGTGATTTTTTCATAACAAACGACATTTTCGATGTCGTCGGCAACTTCTGAGRCTTCRCCTTCAAAAACGGCCAAATCCAAATTCAGGCGCACCCGCTGTGGTGCCGCTTTTTCGTGGTCATAAATGCCAATAAAACAGTTCAAGTCTAGGTTACGGATAAACACATGGCGAATGCCCGCGCGGGCATCGGCGATAGACGGTGGCGTAACCAAAGAAATGTGTGATGTGGTCATACTTAAATCCTGCTTAGCCAAAGGCCCTAGAGTCCAGACTTATATTTATTCCTTGGGCAATATCATATTCGACATTTGCCCCCAACCCAAGTGCTGACCGCCATCTAAAGATATCATTTGCCCGGTCATGGACGGGGCGTTCAGCAGATATCGTACACCATCTGCGATTTCCTGCGGCATCACCTGTCGTCTTAGCGGTATTTCGGTCCATTGGCGAACAAATTCGCCTTCCGCTTGGCGTTCATTTTTGAGTGTTGGCCCCGGACCAATGCCATTCACGCGAATTTGTGGGGCAAAAGCCATGGCCATGGTTTGCGTTAAGGTCCACAGCGCCGTTTTAGATAACGTATAGGTCATGAAAAAAGGCGTTAGATTCCACACCCGTTGGTCCAAAATGTTAATGATGTTGCCTTCTAGGCCTTCTGGTAATTGTTCAGAAAACATTTGGGATAAAACAAACGGGGCGCGCAGGTTAACTTCCATATGCTTGTCCCAACCGTCCCGCGTAGCATTATCGGCCGTATCATTTTCAAACATCGAGGCATTATTGATCAACGCCGACAATGGCCCCAGAGCCTTTGTCGCATTGGGAATAAGGGTGCGAACTTGGTCTTCATCGGCTAAATCTGCCTGAACCAGAGTTGCACGCCCACCCGATTTGCGAATGGTCGAGACCAAATCTTCGCCAGCGGCTTGGGAATKYAAATAATGTACGGCAATGCCATARCCGTTAGCGGCCAAGTCCAGCGCGATCACCCGGCCAATGCGATTGGCTGCTCCGGTGATCAAAACGTTGGTGGTGTGTATATCCGTCATTATAAAATCATGAGCGAAAGGAAAGCCGAAGGCAAGGCCCGCGTCTTAAGTTTAACTCAACATCCCCATAACCTTGTCCACGCCCACGGCCTGTGTCGTGATGTAAACGCCATAAATAGCCGTGAAAACAATTCCGTCGACACGGCCAATGCGTTTGCCCAATGTCAGATAAGCCAACAGCAACACCGTGGCGGCCATCATCACCCACAAATCAAAGTTTTGAAGTTGTTCTGGAACCGACAACGGCACGATAAACGCCACGCCGCCGCCAACACACATGAGGTTAAACAGGTTAGAGCCAATCACGTTGCCAATGGCCACATCCGTATGCCCCCGCAAAGCCGCCATCACAGACGCCGCCAGTTCCGGTAAAGACGTGCCAAAGGCGATCAAGGTCAGACCAATCACTTCTTCGGATACGCCAAAGCCACGGGCCACAACGGTGCCACCAGAAACCAACAGTTCAGCGCCATACGCCACCGCAACCAAACCGCCAATCAGAAACACCCACGCCATGGGCATGCCCACGTCAATGTCTTGAACTTCTTCGGCTTCGTGTTCGTGCAGTTGGGCACTGGCATGGTTGCCTTTGCGTTCACGCATGTATGAAAACACAAAATAAGCCACCAAGATCAAAAACATCGTGCCGCCCATCATAGAGCCAATTTCCCCGGTCAAGCTCACCCAAGCGAATAAAATGGTGCTGCCCATAACCATCAGGGCATCACGAATAACCGCGCGCACATTAACCACGATGGGCGTAAACATCGCCGTGACGCCCAAGATCAAAAAGACGTTGGCAATGTTCGACCCAATGATATTGCCCATCGCCAAACCGGACTTACCATCTAGGGAAGCGTTGAGGCTGACCACAAATTCAGGAGCCGATGTGCCAAAGGCCACCACCGTCATGCCGATTAACATCGCTGACAGACCGGCTTTGGCGGCCACTTGCACGGCCCCCCTGACCAAAAATTCGGCGCCACCCAACAACAACACAAATCCGCCTAAAATCTGTAAATAAACCATAAACTTAGTCCTTAACGTTTAAATGCTTAAAAGTCGCGACGATGTCTTGGTACAGGTCGCGTTTAAATTCAATAATCAAATCCGGGATGGTTTCAAAATCAGCCCATTTCCACGTGGAAAACTCTGGATGTTTGTCGGCGGTCAGATCAATATCTGAATCATCCCCTAAATAACGCAGAGCGTACCATTTTTGTTTTTGTCCACGGTAACGCCCCTTCCAGACTGTTTTTTGAACCGCTTTGGGCAGTTCATAAGTCAGCCACTCCGGGCTTTCCGAAATGATCTCAGCATTGTTCGTGCCGATCTCTTCTTTCAGTTCCCGCCAGATGGCTTGGCGAGGGTCTTCGTCCTTATCTATGCCGCCCTGAGGCATTTGCCAAGCGTCACCCGGTGTGTCGATACGTTTGGCAACAAACACCTGCCCCTCTGCATTAAACAAAACCGCACCAACGCCTAAGCGATAAGGCAGATCTTTTGACTTTCCATTATCTTTGCTCATGAGGGCTTTTACCTGATCAGTTGTTTGTTCGCCAGTGCAGAAACCGGAACCAAACGCATTTTTTTAGATGGCAGGGCCTGCAGCCAAGTGCTGAGGTGCTTAAGGCTTAACGGCGTCGCAGAAATTCTGGCGATCGTCATGGATCGTTTTGAGGCCAAAAGTTCCAATTCTTTTAATTGGCGTAGCAAAGCCGCTTTGCCGACTATTTCGTCTAAATTCAATTCCACAGCGGCCCAAGGCATTTGTACTTTATAGGCCATGCGGCTGCCTTTTGATTCTTTGGCACCGCCATCGACATACATCAAACCGCGCCGTTTAAGTTCGCGCAAAACACCCTGAACTTGATCTTCATCTTTGAGGAAGTTGCCGCCATAAACCGCTAAAACTCCAAAATAACCTGCCGTACGGCTGAGGATATATTCAAGCTTTTGGATATTTTCGTCCAAAGGCATAAGCAATCTTAAAGCTGCAGGCCCCGCGTCATCAAAAGGGAAATTGGCGGGCTCAGAGGGCATTTCAATCAGCACTTCATGACCATTTTCACGCATTTTTTTCACCCAGAAGTCCAGACCACGGGCATAAATATCCAACGAAAAAGTCACATCCGAGGGCAAACTGGCAATCGCCGCTTCGGTCGAAGCCCGAGAAATACCCAGCCCCGTCACAACAATCGCGATTTTGGGCAGGGCCGCGTCGCCTTCGACAGCCGGACGGGCATACGCCTTAAAAGAACTGTATCCATCTTCGGCAACCATGGGCAAAGGACCGATATCGGTTTGCTTCACCAGATTGGACAACGGCGCCACTTCCAAAGCCGCAGACGCAGGCCACGCAGGTAATCCTGAGAACGAGGCTGGCGTGGACGATGGCACAACAATGCCCATACCGGGTTGTTGCACCTTATCTAAGCCCAAATCGGCAAGGTCCGAGCCAAGACCCGACGAGGCAATTAAATTACCACCACTCAAAGTTCCGGGCTCTGTTTTTTGCGTATGCGCATTAAAAGCC
>NVSZ01000055.1 GCA_002732845.1 Rhodospirillaceae bacterium | reverse complement strand
CGCGGGTGATTATTGGCTCGATGATCAAGGGCGAAAATATTAGTTTGAACGAGGTCTTCAAGATCTTGGATGAAACCACGCAAGTGTTGGAATACAGCCGCATGTTGAAGGTGAAGTCCAATGAATTGGAAGAAACATCTTTAAAATTGAAAAGAGCCAATACCAAATTAAAAGAGCTTGATACCCTGAAAGATAATTTCTTGTCGACGATTTCTCATGAGCTGCGCACGCCCCTGACCTCTATTCGGGCGTTCAGTGAAATTCTTCACAATGATAAAAGTGTATCGATTGAAGAACGGCAGAATTTTTTGGGTATTATCACCAAAGAAAGCGAACGCTTAACCCGGCTGATTGATCAGCTGTTATACCTTGCCAAAATGGATGCCCGCAGTACCGATTTAGCCAAGGCAAACGTTGATCCAGTGGCGGCTATACAAGAAGCCGTAACGTCGATGGATGGTTTGATCCAGGAACAAAAAATCGATTTGACGCTAGACCTTCCGTCTTCGACCCCCGACATTTCGGCGGACCGAGATCAAGTGGTTCAGGTGATCATCAATGTGGTCTCGAACGCGATTAAATTTTGTCGAAATCCGGGGGGGGAAATTCTGGTCAAGGCCCAAGCAACCCGCAACGGTTTGTTGGTGTGCATTTCTGATAACGGGCGGGGCATTGCCCCCGATCAACAAGATTTGATTTTTGATAAGTTCAACCAAGGCCGCCAAGATTGCAATGAAATTCCGGTGGGTACTGGCTTAGGACTTGCCATTTGTCGACAAATCATCAGCGGACACCACGGTCATATCTGGGCTGAAAATAGCCAAGACAGTGGTGCCCGGATACTCTTTACGATACCGTTTGTGGCTGAGCCTGAGGTGCCGAATTAAGCGTTAACGTTGACAACTACACGCCCACGAATTTGTCCGGCCAGTTGCTTGGTGGCGGTTTCAATCACGCCGTTTAAACCAATTTCGGTCATCATCATGTCCAGATGTGCAGGGTCTAGATCCGTGGCCAAACGGTTCCAAGCTTCAATACGCTTTGGTTTTGGACAACTGACGCTGTCAACGCCAGCCAAGGTTACGCCGCGCAGAATAAACGGCATTACGGTTGCGGGAAAATCAAAGCCTTGGGCCAAGCCACAGGCCGCAACGGTGCCGCCATATTTGGTCGCAGCACAAACATTTGCCAAAGTATGACTACCCACCGCATCGACGGCTCCGGCCCAACGTTCGCGGGCTAATGGGCGACCTTTTTCAGACAAATCCGCCCGGTTGATGATTTCAGCAGCCCCCAAAGATTTTAAATATTCGCCCTGTTCATCAGGACGTCCGGTTGAGGCCACGACGGTAAAACCAAGTTTAGAGAGGACCGAAATGGCAATGCTGCCAACGCCGCCGGCGGCCCCGGTGACCAAGATTTCGCCTTGATCCGGTGTGACGCCGCTTTGTTCCAATTTCAAGACGCATAACATGGCGGTGTAACCTGCCGTGCCAATCGCCATGGCTTGTTTGGTGGTGAACGCTTTGGGAAGCGGGACCAGCCAGTCTGCATTCACACGGGCCTGTTGGGCCAGACCGCCCCAATGACCCTCGCCAACACCCCAACCATTTAAGATGACTTTATCGCCGGCTTTGTAATCGTCGTGCGTGCTGGTTGCGACGGTACCTGCAAAATCGATGCCCGGCACCATGGGAAAACTGCGTACGACCGGAGAACTTCCGGTGATCGCCAAGCTGTCTTTATAGTTGAGGGTGGAATACTCCACAGCAACTTCAACGTTACCCTCGGGCAATTGGTTGACATCAACTTCCGCCAGGCTGGCCTCTGACACATCATTGTCTTTGGTGATCAAAATAGCTTTCATGGGGAGGGTCCTTATCTTTTTTTGATTTTAGGTCGTTAGTTCGGCGAGATTTAAGGCCAAGCTGTTTAGATTGCCAACAATAGCATTAATTTCTTCCGTAGCGGTAGATGTTTGCTTGGCGAGATCTTTAACTTCGCCCGCAATGACGGCAAAACCTTTGCCTTGATCGCCTGCTGCATTGGCTTCGATGGTGGCGTTTAGGGCCAACATATTTGTTTCGCCTGCAATTTCGCTGATGGTTTTAGAAACACTTCCGGCATTTTCAATTTCTTGAACCAACGGAATGATTTGATCGCCAACCGATGCGGTGATGGTGTGCGGGTCATTTTCATTCAACAAAGTTATAAGGTCGTTGATGAGAACGGTCATGCCATTCACCGCGATATAAATGCCTTCGGTGGCTTGGCTGGACCGTAAGGCTAAATCTTTCACGTCATTGGCAACAACGGCAAATCCAGCCCCCGCGTCGCCCGTGCGCGCGGCTTCGATGCGGGCGTTTAGCGCCAATAAGTTTGTTTGTTTGGCAACACTGGAAATTTGCCGGGCAACGTCATTGATGCTGTTGACCTCGGTCAGCAGGCTTTGCACTTCGGCTTCAATCGCTTGAGTATCAAGCTGGGCTTCTGGTTCCGCTACTGGAGCAGGTGCCGGAGCGGGGGCCGTTTCAACAGATTGAGGGGAATCAGGCTCAGACATTTTGCAAAAAGCAGCTTCACGCATGATGCCCGACAACATGGCCCACCCAGATGTCCAAGCGTCCCTAACTTCGGCGGTAAAGTCATTTTGCAGGGCATTTTCAAGACCGGAAAGTAAGGCTTCACCAAAGCTCGAATAATTTTCATCTTGAACATTTTGGGCCAATAACAGTTCGCCAAAATGAGCCACATATTCTGCGACATTGTCGGCGGTATGCAGTTGATCGATAATATGAGAAAGCGCCGTGCTGATTTGTTCGACCAGGTTTTGTGACTTAAAGGTGATGGTTACGGCAAGGTCAGAATTGCCTTCGGCTATTGTCCCAAGAATGTCCTGAATTAAAGAATCACTGGACGTTGACAGCCGTGCAAAACTTTCTTGAATGATTATAGCTTGATCTGGGGTCACGATAATTTCCTGCTTTATACAATTGAAAAAGGTAATTTGTTGATAAATCATTATCTTAAAGTGTAATCAGAAAACTTAATTTAGGGTAAAAAGGTCCGTCTGTCATAGGTTTTTTTTAAACCAGTGTTTGGGCTTCCCGGCACCGGGAGGATGCGATACTATCGCATATGTTTAAGATGCTAAGCCTTGCCCTTATCCTTTTCAGTATGCCCTTTCCGAGTTTTGCTCAGGTCCCACCCGGCAGCCCCGAAGAACGACTTTTTCAGGCTGTATGGGCAGGTGATATGGCCAAGGTTCAGGCCAGTCTTGATGAAGGCGCGAATATCCTTGCTGAAAATTCGCGCCGAAAAACCGCCGTTGATTTGGCCGCCGACCGGGGCTATTACAACATTGTTCATTATTTGATGCAGCGGTTGGATCAGTTGAAACGCCCGCCCGCCCCCCTTTTTGAAGTTCCGCCGACACAATTTAGAGAGATGGCCTCCTCGATCGTAACAAACGCCCCCCCTCCCGAGCCCCAAATCCAAGTCACTGGGCCTGATCCTTTTGCACCAATGGCGGCGGTCCAGTCCGGATTGTCACCGGCATCAGCCCCGGCTGGAGTTGTGCCATTGCCTCAGGCAAAGGCTAAGATCGTTATGGTGGTTCCTCCAATAAAGAAAATAACGCTTGAACCCAAAGCCAAAGCTAAGCTTAAACTCGCGCCGCCGACGATTGTGCGTTATGAGCCTGCTCCGGTTGTTGGCGTGCCAGCCCCGGCTAAACCCCGTGCCCTGACGGCCCCCGTTAAAACCATGCAACGTAAAGATTTRAGTGACGCCCTGACCGTTATATTGGGGAAAAAACCACCTGCAGCAGAGCCCAAAAAGGCTGGTTCGTGCCTAAAAAAAGGTAAAACGAGAATCATTTGCATCGAAAAAACAACATGGTCCGAAGGCCTGTTCAATCATTATTCCAGCTTAGATGTGAGTATCTATAAACGCTTTGGTTCGGGTGGTCGTGCGGTTGTTGGTTATGTGGGGGGAACATCCACATTCATTAAAACTATTTTTGCGGTTGCTGATTATGACAGTGTGGTTGAGCATTTTTCAAAACGTTATGGTAAAGCCGATAACCGCCAGAAAAAGATTGTGGCACCCTTGGGTAAGCCACAAATGGAAAACCTTGTATTGTCCTGGTACGGCCTTGACCCGGCCACCCAACGCGAAACCGTATTGCAAATTATTCACTATGACACCACACAAAATCGCTTTGCCAAGATGACCGAGGGTGCAATCATCTATAAATACTTAAATGAACGGTCGGTTTTTGCTTTTGTGAATCCGATTGAACTGGTGCGGCTACCTTAAATATTTACACGGATTTTTTTATGGAACTTTTTGACGTTTTTTCGATTTCCTTGGTGGTGATCTCCATCTTCGGAGCCATTAATTATCATTTGCTGAAATTGCCCAGCACCATCGGTTTGTTGGTGATTTCCTTAATCACCTCGCTGGCGGTGATGGCGATTGACAGCATTGCGCCCAGTTTAGGGCTTGGGAATGTGGTGCGCGAAGCAATCGGCGGTATCGATTTTTACGAAACATTGATGACGGTGTTTTTAAGCTTTTTGCTGTTTGCCGGGGCCATGCATGTGGACTTGGAAGAATTGCTGAAACGCAAAGCCGCGATTGCCCTGATGGCGAGCCTTGGCGTGATGATTTCCACACTGGTCGCGGGCTATGGTTTTCACCTTATCACCGGGGAAGCCATTTTGACCGCCATGGTGTTTGGCGCGTTGATTTCCCCCACCGATCCGGTGGCCGTTATGGGCTTGTTAAAAACGGTCAAGGTTCCCAAAAGTTTGGAAGTTAAAATTGGCGGTGAAAGTTTGTTTAATGATGGCATTGGCATCGTTGTTTTTGCCACGCTGGTTGCCATCGCTTATCCCGAAAGTGGATCACAACTCGATACCACGGTCAGCGGCATCAGTTTGTTTTTGGTGCACGAAGCCGGGGGTGGCGCGGTGTTGGGTCTGATCACAGGCTGGGTCGCGTACAAAGCTTTAAAAAGCATCGATGAATATGTTTTAGAAGTGATTATTACGCTGGCCTTGGTCGCGGGAACTTATTCTTTGGCCAGTGCTTTACATGCCAGCGGTCCGATCGCGGTGGTGATGGCGGGCTTGTTAATTGGTAATCATGGTGTGCGATTTGGCATGTCGAAAAAAACCCGTGAACACGTCCACAGTTTTTGGCATTTGCTGGACGAAGTTCTTAACGCCTTGTTGTTTACCTTTATTGGATTTGAAGTTTTGGTGATGGATATTCAGCCCGAATACCTGATCGCCGGGGCGCTAACCATTCCGATTGTTTTGGTTGGCCGGGCCATGGCGGTCGCCGTACCGCTCCGCTTGATTTTGTTTAGACAGACCTTCACCAAGGGGGCCATTCCGGTGATGACGTGGGGCGGACTGCGCGGCGGTATTTCGGTGGCGCTGGCGCTGTCGTTGCCGGACTCGCCGGACAAAGACATGATTGTCGTGGCGACTTATGTCGCGGTGGTTTTCTCTGTGCTGGTACAGGGCTTGAGTGTGAAGTGGGTGATCCAAAAGTTTGTGAAGGCTTAAGGCTTTCCAAATCCACCACCGCCCGGTGTTTCGACAACAAACACGTCGCCAACGTCAACGTCGGTTTGGTCGGTTGCGGTCAGCTTTACGGTTTGCCCATTCGCGCGTTCCACCCAAGCCCGACCGGGCGACCCCGCTTCACCACCGTTCAGACCAAACGGGCGGGTGATGTGGTGATTGGCCAAGATTGCGGCTTGCATGGGTTCTAAAAACTTAACGCGACGCGTGACGCCATTTCCGCCGGACCATTTGCCATTTCCACCCGATCCTTGGCGAATGGAAAATTCTTCCAATTGAACCGGGAAACGCCATTCCAGAACTTCCGGATCGGTGAGGCGGGAATTGGTCATGTGGGTGTGTACTGCGCTGGCCCCCGCATACCCGTCACCCGCGCCCGCGCCGCCGCAAATGGTTTCGTAATGTTGATGGCTCGCATTGCCAAAGGTGAAATTATTCATGGTGCCTTGGGCGGATGCCATGATTCCTAGGGCCCCAAACAAAGCATCGGTTACGCATTGGCTGACTTCGACATTGCCCGCAACCACGGCGGCGGGGTAGGTGGGGTTTAACATTGATCCTGTGGGGGTGATGATGGTCAGCGGCTTTATGCAGCCTTCGTTCAACGGAATGTCTGATCCGATGAGGGTGCGAAAAACATAGAGGACGGCGGCGTGGGTGACGGCCTTGGGCGCATTAAAATTGCTTTGTTGTTGTGGGCTGGTTCCGCTGAAATCGATGGTTGCGCCGCGGGATTTTTTATCGATGCGGATGGCCACCGTGATCGTGCTTCCATCATCTGAGATGACGCTGAATTGACCATCGGTGAGCACATCAATGACCGAACGCACCTGTTCTTCGGCATTTTTTTGCACGTATCCCATATAGGCATGAACCGTGGGCAGGCTGAATTGTTTGACCATGGAAAACAGTTCGCGGACGCCTTTTTCATTGGCGGCGACTTGGGCTTTTAAGTCCAAAATGTTCTGGTTTGTATTGCGGCTGGGGAAGTCTCCACCGTCAAACAACGCCCGGCATTCCGGTTCTAAAAATACACCGTCTTTGACCAGATGAAAGTTATCAATCAGCGCGCCTTCTTGGGTGATGGATGTGCTGTGCGGGGGCATGGACCCCGGCGTGATGCCCCCGATGTCCGCGTGATGAGCGCGGCTGGCCACATAAAAAATAACGTGCGCTGTGCCGTCTTTAAAAACAGGCGTGATCAACGTGATGTCGGGCAGATGCGTGCCGCCTTCGTACGGATTGTTCAACATATACACATCGCCGGGTTTCATGGTGCCGGATCGTTTCGAGACGATCGCCCGGACACTGGCCCCCATAGACCCCAAATGAACAGGTACATGCGGAGCATTCGCGACCAGACCACCGGACGCGTCAAAGATCGCACAGGAAAAATCCAGACGTTCTTTGATGTTGGCAGAATAAGCGGTGTTGCGAAGCGTCACACCCATTTGTTCGGCGACCGACATAAACAAGTTGTTGAAAACTTCCAACATGATGGGGTCAACACCTGCGCCGATATCCACGCGCCCGGGCAGGGCTTGGGTGCGTTCGATGACAATGTTGTTTTCAGGTGTCAGGGTCGCTTGCCAGCCGGGTTCAATGACGATGGTGGAAACGGATTCCATAATCACCGCCGGGCCGCCAATTTGATCGCCAGAGGCCATGTGTTCGCGGTCATAAAACGGCGTGTCGTGATAGGCGTTGTTCATATAGGTCCGGAGGGTATCAACAGCTTTTAAAGGGGCGGTCCGAGGTGCGGCCCGTTCATCGGAGTCTTGTTCTAAGGACGCGCCAATCACTTCGACCTGAACGGCGGCGACGATCAGGGGCGTTCCATCCATCACAAAACCAAACTGTTGACGGTGAGCGGCTTCGAAACTTTGGCTGATGTCGAGCGCACTGGAAAAATCGATAACCAACGCCGTGTCGGTGCCTTGATATTTCACACGTACTTTTTTTAAGGTTGATATTTGATCCGGGCTTAGGCCTTGATCCAATAACTCTGCGGTGCCTTGTGTGCCCATGTCGTTCAGCAGGGCGGCTATTTTTTGAACGGACGCGGGGCATAAAAGTTCTTCAAAAGATTGATCCTTTAAGGTGGTGACATCGGCCAGACCCATGCCGTACGCCGACAGCACACCCGCATACGGATGCATCAAAACCTTAGACATGCCCAACGCATCGGCGACCAGACATGCATGTTGTCCACCCGCACCGCCAAAGCAATTCAACACATAAGTCGTYACGTCATAGCCGCGYTGYACGGATATTTTTTTACACGCCGAAGCCATGTTTTCGATGGCRACTTTTAAAAAGCCTTGGGCCACTTCATCGGCACTTTTTTGTCCATCACRTTTGGCGAGGGCCGTAAATTTTTCTTTGACGATGTCTTGGTCAAGCGGCTGGTGTCCATCTTTGCCAAAAACCTTGGGRAAAAAGCGGGGYTGTAATTTACCCAATTGAATATTGCAATCGGTCACGGTCAAGGGACCACCACGACGATAGCCCGCAGGGCCGGGATTGGCCCCCGCAGATTGTGGCCCGACTTTAAACCGACCATGGGCAAAGGTCAGGATAGATCCGCCGCCCGCCGCCACGGTGTGGATGTTCATCATCGGAATTTGCATGCGCACACCCGCGACTTCAGTTTCAAAACTGCGTTCGAATTCTCCGGCGTAATGACAGACGTCTGTGGATGTTCCGCCCATGTCAAAGCCAATGACTTTTTTAAATCCTGCGGCTTGGCCGGTTCTGGCACATGCCACAATGCCGCCCGCGGGACCGGATAAAATCGCATCCTTRCCTTCAAAGCGTCGAGCATCGGTCAAGCCGCCGTCGGATTTCATAAACATCAATCGGGTATCGCCCGTTTGCGCCGCGACTTGGTCCACATAGCGCCGTAAAATCGGGGACAGATACGCATCAACTACGGTGGTGTCGCCCCGCCCAACCAGACGCATCAGGGGGCTAACGTGGTGGGAAATGCTGATTTGGGTAAAACCAATGCCCTCAGCGATTTTCCCGGCGAGGATTTCGTGATCGTGAAAACGATAGCCATGCATCAATACGATGGCACACGACCGAAGGCCGGCATCATATGATTTTTTGAGATCGTCCCGCAATTGTTGCTCATCCAGTTTTTGATGAACTTCGCCATGAGCACCCACCCGTTCATCGGCTTCGATCACGTGTTCGTACAAAAGTTCGGGCAATTCTATTTTCAGGGCAAAGATATCCGGACGGCTTTGATAGCCAATGCGCAATGCGTCGCCAAAACCCTTGGTGATGACCAATACCGTGCGATCCCCCGYGCGTTCCAAYAAMGCATTGGTGGCCACCGTGGTGCCCATTTTRATGACGTCWATTTGRTCMGAYGGCAGSGGYGCRTYGGKSGCKARRYCYAARATATCGCGRATGCCTTGRATKGCGGCGTCTTGATAGCGTTCAGGATTTTCCGATAAAACYTTGTGGGTGATCAGKTCRCCRTYCGGMGCMCGCCCRACCACATCGGTAAACGTGCCGCCGCGATCCACCCAAAACTGCCACATATTTTTCACCTGTACCTTAACGTGCAGGTTTGACCTTGCCGTAAATGCCGATGTGTAAAGCCGCCGCTCCACTGGCCCCGCTTATGGTCGTAAAGGCGCTAAATTCAGGTTTTTGCAGGTAATAGCCGGCCTCAGCAACGCCATTTTGCACCGCCCGTTCAAACCAGTATTTGGCCGTTAGGGCATTTTCGGGGACGTGCCATCCGTGAAAATACAACAGCGCCAGCGTTTGTTGGGCTTGGGGAAAATGATTATTGGCGGCATAGGTTAACCATTGCAAAGCTTTGTTGACATCGCGCAGGGAACCTTGGGCATTTAAGTAAACATTGCCCAGTTGGAATTGGGCCTGAGGGTTGCCGTCATGGGCGCGTTTTTCCAGGGCTGTGTCCGCCCCGGCGGCATGGGCAACATTGAGACTCGCAAGCAGAACGCCCATAATGAGCAAAATGCTCAACATCAGCTGAAAAGCTGGTGGTGTTGTTTGTTCTTGATCCATGACCTTTATATTGTCCATGACTTTTACATTACCCATGTTTTTCCCCTCGACCTCTTATCCTTTTAACGAATCTGAATCCTAACATGCAAAAAGAATTTGGTCTGCGTCTTATTCGATCTTATATTATATGCAGATAACATGCTGAGCAAGTTGCATAAAACATATTATTTATCAGTTACACGGCGTTACAAAAAACCGCTTTGTTGAAATGTTTCGGTAAACATAAGCTGGTATAGTTCCGTTTAAATGAAATATTTTATTGTCAAAGGTGGGCGCTTTCATGAACACAAAAACAGGTTTTTTGGCGAAGGTTTCCAGACGCAGGTTATTGATTCTTCCCCCCCTGATCATCGGAATTTCGGCCATTGTTTTGGCGCCCATGATCAAAAGCAAGCCTCAAAAAATAGCGGTAGCGGAGCGCACCACTCAGGTGCGGACCATGACGGTGCCCTCCTTGGCCGTGGTTCCTCATGCAGTAGGCTACGGCACGGTGAAGCCGTCACGCACGTGGGAAGCCGTGGCCGAAGTTGCGGGTCAAGTTGAGTGGATTTCTAACAATCTTAAAAATGGCCGGACGATTTTAGCGGGTGCAGAAATGCTCCGCATCGAAGACGTGAACTATCGTCTGGCTCTGGCGCAAATTAACGCCCAGCTGAACGCCGCCATTGTCAAAGACAAAGTTAGTGAGACCAATTTAAAAATTGCCGAAAAAGATTTAAAAATTCTTCAGGCTGATTTCAAACGAAAAAAAGACCTGTTGGCAAAAGGGGCCGTGTCCAAAACCACGATGGAAGCTTCTCAACGGCAAATGTTGAATGGGCAAACCCAAGTTCAAAACCAAAAAAATGCGGTGGAATTGAATTCGGTTGAACGTCAGGTTTTGGTGGCTCAAAAAGAAAGTGCCGAACTGGATTTAAAACGCACGCACATGATTGCCCCCTTTGATGTTCGTATTACCGATGTGAACATTGGCGAGGCTCAGTATGCCAACAAGGGACAATTGTTGTTTGCCGCCGATGGCATACAAATCGCTGAAATCGAAGCTCAATTTCCCATCGGCATGTTGCGGCCTTTGATGATTGGCCAAGAAAACAATGGTCTTTCCAGCGTATTGGACCTCAACGCAACAGTCCGCTTGCGCACGTCTTCTTTAAGCGTATCTTGGCGGGCGAGGATTGACCGGGTGTCGGGTGTGATTGATCCGCAAACGCAAAGTTTGGGGGTTGTGGTATCGATCTTCAAACCCACGTCACAGGCCCAACCGGGCAAACGTCCGCCCCTGTTCCGCAACACCTTTGTCGAAGTCGAATTGCGTTCAAAACCCTTGCCAGATCAAATCGTTGTACCGCTTTCCACCCTTCGCAAGGGCAAGATTTATGTCGTTGATGACGAAAATCGTTTGGTGATTAAAAGTGTGGATGTAGCCTTTTCCCAAGGCGGGTACGCAGTCATCAAATCGGGCATAAAGGCCGGGGATCAAATTGTCACATCCGACATGGTCAGCGCCATCCAAGGCATGCTGTTGGCCCCGGTYCAAGATGATCAAATTAAAAACCGCATGATTGTCGAAGCAACAGGTCAGGAGCCAAGGCYGTGATCCGTTATTTTGTAAATCATCCCACCGCCTCAAACATGATCATGATTGCGATTATTGTTGTGGGTCTGGCAGCTTTACCCAAACTGCAACGCGATACGTTTCCGTTGATTCCGGCCACCGAAGTTGAAATCCGCGCCAATTATCCGGGCGCCACTCCGGCCGACGTCGAAGACGCCATTTGCCAAAGGGTCGAAGACGCCTTGGACAGTGTTGCGGGTCTGATTGAAGTCCGCTGTGACGCGCGTGAAAATGTTGCGATCACGGTTGCGAAATTACAAGAAGGCGGCGACATGGTCGAATTTTTCGACGATGTAAAAGCGCAAGTCGAAGCCATCACGTCGTTTCCGTCGCGCGTTGAAAAACCTAGCGTGGTCAAACGCGAACGCACCGCGAATGTGGCCACCATTGCCATCACCGGTGACATGGCCCCCGAAGATTTAAAAGCCTATGCGTTGAGTGTAAAAACACGCCTAAAACAAAATCCGAAAATTGCCCAAGTCGTTCTGAAAGGTTTTTCTGATCAGGACGTGGCGATTGAATTGTCTGGTGAAGTTTTGCTGCGCTATGGCTTAAGTATTTCCGATGTGCAAACCGCGATTGAACGCCAAAGTTTGGATGTGCCTGCGGGGACCATGCAAACGCCCAACGGCGATTTGATTGTTCGTTTCAGCGAGCAACGCAAATCTCCGGCCGAGTTTAAAAACCTGATTGTTATTTCAGGAAAAACCGGGGGGCGTATTCGTCTGGGCGACATTGCCGAAGTCGGCACTTTATTTGATCGATTGGAAGAAAAAACCCTGTTCAACGGCCAGCGTGCGGCTTTGTTGGAAATTTCAAAAACCAATGACCAAGACAGTCTGCGGGTGATGGATGTGGTGAAATTGAGCCTTGAAAAAGAACGCCAACTGGCCCCGCGCGGTGTAAAATTGGTGATCAGTTCCGACGTCACCGGGAATATTACGGATCGTCTGCGAATTTTGGTCAGCAACGGCGCGATGGGTTTGGTCTTGGTGTTTTTGACCATGTGGCTGTTCTTTTCGTTCAAGTTCAGCTTTTGGGTGACGATGGGGCTGCCCGTATCCTTTTTAGGCACCATTTATGCCATGAACTTTTTGGGCTATTCGCTGAACATGATGACCATGGTTGGATTGTTAGTGGCGATTGGTTTGTTGATGGATGACGCCATCGTGATTTCCGAAAACATTGCGGCGCACCGTCGTCGCGGCCAATCGGCCGTTGATTCCGCGATTGATGGCGTGCGCGAAGTTTTGCCCGGTGTGGTGTCGTCTTTTTTCACCACCGCCATGGTGATTGGACCACTGGCCTTTATGGCGGGCAAGATGGGCGCGGTGTTGAAATATTTGCCTGTGGTTTTGATGATCACGTTGATTGTCAGTTTGGTCGAAGCCTTTATCATTTTGCCCGCGCACCTCAGCCATTCAATGGATGACATGGTTGAAAAAAAGCGCACGGGTATTCAGGGCTGGTTTGATGTGCATTTCAAAAGGCTCCGCGATCATTTCTTTGCTCCCAAAGTCATGCAGGTGATCCGCCGTCCATATTTGTCGTTGGGTGTGATGATCAGTTTGGTGCTGATTTCATTCGCCACGATTCCGGCGGGCATCTTGAAATTTCAGGCCTTTCCATCCTTGGAAAGTGACGTCATTCAATCGCGTATTTTGTTGCCCCAAGGCACGCCCTTGGACCGCACCGAAGACGTGGTGGCCCAAGTGGTTAAAGCGTTGCATGCCTTAGATGATGAATTCTCGCTTCGCCAAAGCAAGGACCGTCGTTTGGTGAAAAATATCTCGGTTTTGTACAATACCAACATTGATGCCTTTGAAAGTGGCCCGCACGTGGCCACGGTCAGCGCCGATTTATTGCCGGCGGAAGAACGCGAAGGCAAGGTTGATGAAATGCTCAACCGCTGGCGGGAATTGACGGGCAGTATCCCTGATGTGATCGCCTTGAAATTTACCGACAAAGAACGCGGCATCGCGGGTAAAGCCATTGATTTGCGTTTGCAGGGTGAAGACTTAGGTACCCTGAAACAAGCGTCCTTGGACCTGCAAGACTTCCTGCGTCAATTTAAAGGTGTCACAGATTTGTCCGATGATCTGCGCCCCGGAAAACCAGAACTCAACATCACTTTAAAAGAATCCGCAGGCATCTTTGGCCTGACCGCAACGGTGGTGGCGAACGAAGTGCGTGCCGCGTTGCATGGTGGAACGGCTTTGGAAGTGATGCTGAATAGCGAAGCCTATGACGTCACCATTCGCCTGTCTGGTCAGGACCGCAACAGCATCGAAGATCTTAGGTATTTGAAAATTCATGTCCCGGACGGAAGCTTGATTCCCTTAAGCGCGGTGGCAAATATAGAACAAACTCGTGGCTTTTCCCGTATCCATCGGGTTAATGGTCAGCGCACCGTCACGGTTCAAGGATCGTTAGWTACCAAGGTCGCCAATGCGCGTGAAATTATGGCTGTGGTGCAAAAAAACTTTGTGCCGGGTCTTAAAGAAAAATACCCCGGCATTAAAATAGGTTCACAAGGCGAAGACAAAGATACCAAAGATACGGGCAATTCCCTGCGCACCAATCTGATGGTCGGTTTTATCGGCATTTTCCTGATTTTGTCGTTCCAATTTAAAAGCTATATCCAACCCATTGCCGTCATGTTGGCCATTCCCATGGGCTTAATTGGTGTGGTGTGGGGGCATTTGGCCATTGGCATAGATTTGACAATGCCCAGCTTGGTCGGCTTTGCGACCCTGTCGGGGGTGGTGGTGAACGATAATATCTTGCTGGTGAATTTTGTGAAAAAACGCCTTCGGGAAGGTGTCAGCATTGCTGAGGCTACACAAGAAGCCGCCCGTGATCGTTTTCGTCCGATCATGATCACATCACTGACAACCATTGCCGGGCTGACGCCATTGTTGCTRGAAACCAGCACGCAGGCGCAGATTTTAATTCCGTTGGTTGCCAGCCTTGCTTTTGGTTTGTTCACCGCAACGCTGTCTTCCCTATTCATGGTGCCCGCCTTTTTTGTCATTATCGATGACCTAGGGCTGCTGAAAATAGAGAAGACAGAATCAGCGGATACCTCCGAAGCTTAAAGTGTATCTTCGGCGGGAACGTAGTCTTTGCCCAAGGCATCGGCGACGGCTWTATACGTGATATCGCCCGCATGAACGTTCAGGCCCGCCAACAAATGCGGATCGTCTGCACACGCTTGTTTCCAGCCTTTGTCGGCCAGCGCGATGGTGAACGGCAAAGTCGCGTTGTTTAACGCAAACGTTGACGTTTGTGCCACCGCACCCGGCATGTTCGCCACACAATAATGAACGATGTTGTCAACGATATAGGTGGGCTCGGCGTGGGTGGTGGCTTTGGACGTTTCAAAGCACCCGCCCTGATCAATGGCAACATCAACCAAAACCGATCCCGGCTTCATTTTGGAAAGCATCGCTTTTGAAATCAGTTTAGGGGCCGCCGCACCTGGAACCAAAACCGCACCGACAATAATGTCGGCTTGCAGAGCCAGTTCTTCTTGGGCTTCCATCGTTGCGTATTGGGTTTTCAGACCGGGGCCAAAAACATCATCCAAATAGCGAAGACGGGGTAGGTATTTGTCCAAAATCGTGACGTCCGCGCCAAGCCCTAAAGCCATACGCGCCGCATTGGTGCCAACCACGCCACCGCCGATGACCATGACTTTGGCCGGGCGTGTGCCGGGTACGCCGCCCAACAATACACCACTGCCACCATTGGCTTTTTGCAAAGACACGGCACCCACTTGGATGGCCATGCGTCCGGCAACTTCACTCATCGGAGCGAGCAGGGGGAGGCCCCGGTTTGCATCAGTAATGGTTTCGTAGGCAATCGCGGTACAACCGGATGCTTGCAACAATTCGGTTTGTGTAGGATCGGGGGCCAGGTGCAAATACGTGAACAAAAGCTGGCCTTCGCTGAGCATTTTGCATTCATTCGGCTGGGGCTCTTTGACCTTGATGATCATTTCMGCCTTGGCGAAAAYGTCTTCGGCRCGGTCTGCRATTTTYGCYCCNGNGNCCGCNNNATAAGCCGCATCGTCARAGCCAATGCCYAGACCGSCGTTGGTTTCGAYCARAACCTGATGRCCGTGRTGAACMGCTTCACGYACGGCACCGGGSGTCATRCCGATSCGGAAYTCGTTATTTTTAATTTCTTTNGGGANCACCGATAAGCATKTTTGCCTCCATCSYGTTAAWTGATTTCANNTTCTATATATAAGGATGCCAAATATCGGAGTGAATGTGTTTGCAAATTTTGTGGTGATTTAGGGTATTTCAACAATTTTATTCGCTATTATTACTGCTGTTTGATAGAATATTCGAATGATTAGCTTAGATAAAATAGATCGTAAGATTTTGCGCTTTTTGCAGGTTGATGGTCGCATGACCAATGCCGAGCTGGCCGAAAAGATTAATCTTTCCCCATCGGCTTGTTTGCGCCGGGTTCAGCGCATCGAAGACAGCGATATCGTGGATGGTTATGTCATCGAAGGCCATGTGCCAGCCAATGATATTACACGTTTACTCCAACAGCGGCCTGAAATTGTTGGTCTGACTGCACCGGGCATGCCGATGCAATCACCCGGTATGCAAAAGCCGGGATTGGCACCAAAAAATTACGATGTGTTGGCCTTTGATGCCGATGGAACATCGCATGTTTTCAGCCGTTATTAAAACAGTCCAAAAACGTAAAAAACTTAAATTAAAAACAAAGGAGAATGAAAATGAAAAAAACAATCATAATAATCACATCTATATTGGCCATGGCAGCGGTACAACCCGCGATGGCGGGTGAAGGTGGACATGGCCATATGCAGCACGGCGATGAGCAGAAAATGCAGGAAAGCGGCCATGATATGAGCCAGATGAAAGGCGAACATGGCGACATGCATGCTAATAGCGATAATATGAAAGATCACAGTCAAATGGAAATGCCCATGAAAATGAATATGGCATCCGATAGTAAGCCGATGAAAGATATGTTCTTGGTCAAAAAAGATATTGATGGTTACACCGTCAGCTTCCACGCCATGCAAGTGGCCGAAGGTATGCAGCATGGCGGCTCACACAATGTGATGATCAAAATCGAAAAAGACGGCAAAGCCCTCACCAAACTGACCGCCAATTCCAAAGTGACTCACCCGAATGGAAAATCCGAATCAAAAATGCTGATGAAAATGGGTGATTGGTATATGGCCGGTTATGATCTTGATCATACAGGCCAGCATCAAATCATGGTGCTATTCAAAACTGCTGATGGCGTAAAACACTTTGGCGGCGTGCATTTTCCCAAGGATAAATAATGCGGCATAACGCGATAGCCCCTGAATCTTTCAGGGGCTATCGGTTGATGGCATGCATTGAGGCTATTACCTGCCTGCCATGCTAGTTTTCAAAGGATTGTCCGGCCGTATTGCCATTTGGTTTTTGGCAGTGTTTTTGTTTGTGGCTTTTGTGGGCTGGAAACAATTGCAGGACATTACCTTGGTACATGAAAAAGTCACAACACTGGAACAAGTGAATCGCCAAAGTCATGATTTGCATGCGCTTGAAGTCAGCATGGGCGCAATGGCTAATATAGTACGCAATTATTTGATCACCGGCTCCGCCTCTGCGCAAGCTGATTATCATCAAGCTCATAAAAACTTACAATATATTCTTGCCCAAATTAGCACGGATCACATCGATAGCGCCGAAGTAAAACGTGTGATTGATGCAATTTCCGGTTTGGCCGAACAGATATTTAATCTGCCTTTTTCGACCGGCAACATGGAAGGGCCAATTCTCTTGCACGAGATTGATGCCAAGCTGTTAGCTTTATCGCAAATCTTATCTGTCCAGCACCATGCGATGGATCGTGTGGTCAATCAATCCATGCAAATGGTGTCCGGCTTGCATATCGATATGCGTTCAGATCTTGTGCTCTCGCTGATCTTGTTGTTTGCCTTATTGCTTGGCATGGGTATTTATCTTTATGCCCACATGATTTATCCCTTGATTTTATTACGCCGAGAGGTGGCTAGAATTGGAGGCGGTGATTTTGCCCCACTCAGCCCTGACTTGGGCGACAACGAACTGGGTGATTTGTCCAGCGCCTTGAATGCGATGGGGCAAGCCTTGATGCACCGCAGTGACGAATTGGAGCAAGCCAAAAGTGTGGCTGCTCATCAGGAAAAAATGCATGCGCTTGGCTTGATGACCGCCAGCATCGCACATGAAGTGGGCAATCCCTTGACCGCCACTTCGGTGTTGCTTGATCTGGCCAGACGCAAACTGGCCAAAGGCGAACACAACTCGGTTAAAACACCATTGGATGAAGCTGCGCTTGAGTTGCGTCGGACAGAAAGCATTATCACCAATATCCTTGATTTCGGCCATCGCTCATCGCATGAGGCGGCGGCGGTTGATATCACGGAGGTCATCGATAGCGCCATACAGCTGGTACAGCTTGCTTCAAGCTCCAAACATGTTCAGATGATCCCATCTATAGCCTCCGATGTGCCACGGGTTTGGGGTAATATCGATATGCTGAGGCAGGTGATGGTGAATCTATTGCTCAATGCCAAGGATGCGTGCCGGGCGCATGCGGAAGTTTCCATACAGGTGCATGTGCAGGGTGAACTTACCATTGTGGATGTGATGGATCAGGGCGAAGGCATTCCAGCAAGCATGCGGGAAGATATTTTTTCTCCACTATTCAGCACCAAAGCAAAAGGGGAAGGAACCGGTTTAGGCCTTTCAATCAGCCGCGATTTGATGCGTAAAATGCATGGTGATCTGGAACTGCTTGAGAGCGATGCAAGCGGGTGCCGGTTTCGTTTAAGCATTCCATCACAGCAGGAGTAAGTACATGCAAATATTGATCATTGAAGACGAACGGCATATCCGTGCCGGCATT
>NVSZ01000054.1 GCA_002732845.1 Rhodospirillaceae bacterium | reverse complement strand
GTGGTGCGGGTTGCCCGGGCTGTCCCGGTTGGCCTGGCTGTCCCGGTTGGCCCGGCTGTCCTGCGGAGACGTCTTCGCCAGCCGGTAAGCCATTTAAAATCTCAGCCAGTTTTGCGTAACAATCATCCAAACTTGTATATTCTGACTTAACTTGCGACAAAAAGGTTTCAATGGGCTTAAAATAATGAATCGCCGCATCAACTTCTGGGTCCGTACCCAGCCTGTAGGCGCCTAATCGAATCAGTTCCGCCATGTCGTCATACGTCGACAAATACCGCCTAGCCTGTGTGACCAAGGCATTTTGTTCGGGCGTATTACAATCGGGCATGGTTCTGGAAATACTTTTGACCACGTTCACCGCCGGAAAACGCCCACGTTCGGCAATGGCGCGATCCAACACCACGTGACCATCTAAAATCCCCCGCACCGCATCTGAAATTGGTTCATTATGATCATCACCTTCAACCAGCACGGTGAACAATCCAGTGATTGATCCTTGGCCTTCTTGGCCCGGACCCGCACGTTCTAAAAGTCGGGGTAATTCTGCAAAAACGGAGGGTGTATAACCTTTGGACGCCGGGGGCTCGCCCACCGAAAGGGAAATTTCCCGCTGGGCCATGGCAAACCGGGTGACACTGTCCATCAAACATAAAACATCATTTTTCTGATCGCGGAAATATTCGGCCACCGCCAAAGTCGCATAGGCGGCTTGACGACGCACCAAGGGGGCTTCGTTTGATGTGGCAACAATCACCACAGACCGGGCCAGGCCATCAACACCCAAATCGTCTTCGATAAATTCCCGAGCTTCGCGACCACGTTCACCAATCAGACCAATCACACTGACTTGGGCGTCGGTATGGCGGGCCATCATCGACAACAGCGTTGACTTACCAACACCTGACCCCGCAAAAATGCCCATCCGTTGACCGCGACAACACGTCAGGAACGTATTCATCACCCGCACACCCAAATCAATTTTTCCACCGACCCGTTGCCGAGTATGCGCCGGGGGCGGATCGTTTTGAATGGGGTAGCCACGTTTACCAATGGGCAAAGGGCCTTTACCGTCAATCGGTTCACCAAAAGCATTGATCACGCGTCCCAACCATCCATCGTTGGGGTACAGCACCGGTTCGGTCACACCGACTTCAACACGACTGCCCAGACTTACGCCTTCCAAAGGTCCAAAGGGCATCAGCAGTGCACGGTCTTCACGAAAGCCCACGACTTCGCACGCGATGCGCCGTTTATCGCGGCGAATGATGTCACAATGATCGCCAATCGAAAAAACACCTGCGACACCTGAAACTTCAACCAACAAGCCAACAACCGCCGCGACCTGCCCAAAGATTTCAAAATCTGGCAGTCGTTCAACTTCGTTGATGATGTTATCGATGAAAATAGCCACTTAGTGTCTCTTAAATCTGGGGCCGAGGCCCGAATCGTTTTGCCGTGCGAATCGATATTATTTCATAAAAAAGCATGTTCGAATACGCTCGCATTCCCCCATTATAGACCCATATCCTTTAAGGCATGGTAAAGCAATTCAAGGCATTACCGAAGGTTAACAAGGTCTTTTTTGCCACTAATGCTTGGGGGCCTTGATTGATGGCTCTACTACATTTATGGTTAACGCGAATCTATGGTTAATACAGAGTTTACACAGAATTTACAGGGGGAGACATAGTCTCATGCGCGTTCTTCTGGTCGAAGACGATCCAGCAATGGCCCAAAGCCTTGAGCTGATGTTGAAGGCAGCCTCTATGGTCGTCGACAAAACAGATCTGGGCGAAGATGGCCTGGAAATCGGCAAACTATATGATTACGACATCATTATTTTAGACCTGATGTTACCAGACATGAGTGGTCTGGAAGTTTTGCGCCGGTTGAGAGATTCCCGTGTTGAAACGCCTGTACTTATTCTTTCCGGCCAAACCGAGTCTGAGATGAAAGTCAAAGGATTGGGCAGTGGTGCCGATGATTATCTAACCAAGCCCTTTAACAAAGACGAATTGATGGCCCGCATTCAAGCCATTGTTCGGCGCAGCCAAGGTCATAGCCAATCCATCATTACGACGGGGAAACTGGCGGTCAATCTGGACAGTTCGATGGTGGAAGTCGAGGGACGCCCGGTTCATTTAACGGGTAAAGAATACGGCATCTTGGAATTGTTAAGCCTGCGCAAAGGCACCACGCTGACGAAAGAGATGTTTTTAAACCATCTTTATGGCGGCATGGATGAGCCTGAGCTGAAAATCATTGACGTGTTTATTTGCAAACTGCGCAAAAAATTGTCCGATGCCGCAGATGGCGACAATTATATTGAAACCGTTTGGGGGCGTGGTTATGTGCTGCGCGACCCGTCCGAACACTAAAGTCCCCAAAACCACTATTTACAGGCTTATTTATTAAGCAATTTCTTCGGCCAAGGATGCTTCAGAATCGGTGTGTTTGTAAACACCCCGCCCCGCTTTAACGGGCCAAAAATCTTTGGTAATGCCGATGGTTGATTCCGAACTGCCCAAAAACAGCACGCCATCTTCGACCATGGCATGGCTTATTTTAGCCATAACCTTTGCTTTGATCTCTAAATCAAAATAGATCAACACGTTTCGGCAAAAAACCACGTCAAATTTGCCCAAGTTATAATGCTCATCTAACAAATTCACATGGCGGAACTGGACCATATTCAAGATATCGGAATTAATGCGCCATTTTTCACCTTCCTGTGTAAAATGTTTAATCAGTTTCGCAACGGGAAGGCCACGTTGGACTTCAAATTGCGAAAACACACCTTTTGAAGCCCGCGACAGAATTGAGTGTGATACATCCGTTGCAACGATTTCGATTTTCAAACCTTTTAAGCGTTCGGCTTCTTCCGCCAAAATCATGGCGAGGGAAAACGGTTCCTGCCCGGTAGAACAGGCGGCGCACCAAATTCGAATTTTTCTGTCCGCGTGCCGGCGCTTTAAAAGCTGAGGCAAAAGAACCTCTTGAAACAACTTAAAGGGGGCTAGGTCTCTAAAAAACAAGGACTCGTGAGTGTGCATAGCCTCAACAACAGCAACGGTTAAGGATTCGTTGTGTTGGGTTTGCAGGCTTAAAATCAGCCCGGCAATATCTTTAAAGCCGTGTTGAAAAGCCAAAGGCAAAAGCCGGGATTCAAGGAGGTAAATTTTTTCAGGGGTTACCACCAGACCGGAACGGTCCAACAGC
The DNA here is from genome assembly GCA_002732845.1 of Rhodospirillaceae bacterium. Taxonomy (GTDB): domain Bacteria; phylum Pseudomonadota; class Alphaproteobacteria; order Rhodospirillales; family Magnetovibrionaceae; genus JANLGW01. The sequence continues at coordinate 15,335 of NVSZ01000054.1, read as the reverse complement.
AAGTTTCGAACATATTCAAAATAGCTGGGGGTTTGGGGCATTCCTTTTGGAATTTCCTTTCTGAAACTCTTCAGACTAAGCTTTAAGATTTAGCACTTAAATACCCTCGCTACATGCCCAGCGATTTGGCTAATCGGCAATACGGCACTGCAAAGCCCGGCACTTGCAACGGCACCTGGCATCCCCCAAACGACAGATGTTTTTTCGTCTTGGGCAACAACCGTTCCGCCCGCCTCAACAACCTGCTTAGATCCCTTGGCCCCATCATTGCCCATCCCGGTCAAAATGACGGTCAGAACGCGGGGGCCAAAAACCTTTACAACGCTTCTCAGCATTGGGTCAACGGCGGGCCGACAGAAGTTTTCCGGCGGTTCTTCATTTAACGCGATCACACGTTCGGTGCCTTTTTGCACAACGGTCATATGAAAGCCGCCGGGTGCCAACAAGATTTTGCCGGGCCTAAGCACGTCACCATTCTTGCCTTCTTGGCAAGGCCATTTGGTCATACGCGTAATATGATCGGCCAAAATAGATGTAAACGTTGCAGGCATGTGCTGTGTGATCATCACAGGCACATTGATTTCGATCGGTAAGGTTTTCAAAAATTCAAACAAAGCCTGTGGGCCACCCGTTGAGCTGCCAACGACCAGGATATCGGCTTTTGCTGTACCCGCCGGGCGCAAGTTGATTTTTTCGCCGCTTTTGATTTCCCAACGTTGTGTATCAGAAGCCCCAGAGGCCGCTGCCGCCGCACCAGCCTTCACAGGATTGCGAGCAGCAGCCGTCGCACGCCGACCAACCGTTAAGCCCAAGGCCTGACGGTGCGCTGTGCCAAGGCTTTTAACCTTGTTGATGATTTCTTGGCGGAAGTCATTTCCGCCGCTGATTTCACGTGAAGTTGTTGGCTTCGGCACATAATCGGCTGCACCTGCGGTCATCGCACGGATACTGATTTCGGCATTTCGCTTGGTCAGCGTTGAAGCCATGATAATTTTAATGTTGGGATCGGTCTTAATCAACAAAGGCAAAGCCGTCAGGCCATCCATAACAGGCATTTCAATATCGAGAATAATAACATCAATCTGGCCCGGCTGGCGTTCCAGATAATTCACCGCCAATTGTCCGTTAGCCACCGAAGCCACAACAGAAATTTGCTGATCTTCTTCCAGCATCCGCGTAATCAATCCCCGAATAACAGCAGAATCGTCAACCACCATCACCCGAATAGCATTGTCTTTAGAAGAAGTTCCCGTCGTAATTGCCACGTAATATTCCAATCTACGATATGTTTAGTCATAAATAACCTGCTGAACTTAGCCTGAATGCGCACAAGTTCAAAGACTTTCATGAGGGAAAGCGCGCTCACAACAACAAAAACGATAGATTTTTATGTTCCCTGAGATTTAACATGAAAAAGCCCTCTCAATTTTACAATCAAGAGGGCTCTCTTCAATATTTTGAAGGGATCAGTTGGTGACGCTGTTCACCGTACGGGCCAGRGATTTAACCAACTCATCYCGRTCTGATTTCGCCAAATAATCATTAAAGCCAACTTCGCGGCCTCGATTGAAGTTTTTATCGGTCGAATGTGCCGACAGCGCAACCATTGGCWCCGTGCCCCAACGGGGRTCGCCACGAACCGCTTCGGCAAAGGCAAAACCATCCATTTTCGGCATTTCGATATCGCTGATGATCACATCAAACGATGCTCCCTTATCCCGCATATCCAAAGCATGAATGGCGGATTCAGCCGTTGTCACGTCAAAACCAGCAACCGACAAAATCGGGGCGAGCAAATTGCGGAAAAATGGACTGTCGTCAACCAACAAAGCTCGCTTGCCCGTCATTTCACCTTCGTGAGATTCAGCACCATAGCCCAACCAGTTTGGATAGGCCTGAGTCAGGTAATGCCCCGCATCAATGACGTCTGTTGCTTTTCCGGCGATCACCGCAGAGCCAATCACGCCGGGAATATTCGCCGTGATTTCGACTTTCAGGCGGTCTTCGACAATATCGACAATTTCGTCAMCAACCAAGCCCATGGAACGATCTTGCTCGGTGAACACCAATACGGCTTGGCGGCCTTCGGTTTTCCATTCGGAGTCTTCGTTAAACGGAACAAGTGGCATCAACTGACCACGGTATTGAACCATATGCTGATTGTGAGAAACTTCAACTTTGTCCAATTCGATTTCTTCAAGGCGCGCCACCAAAGCCAAAGGAACGGCTTTCAATTCGTCCCCACCTGCGCGGAAAATCAGCATCGAAACGGTTTCGCTGTTTTCGCCGGTTTTGGCTGTTGCTTGCCCTTCGGCCCCGGTCTCTTCAGGTGCGGCCGCGGCTTCACCAATTGAATTTGCAATCCCGTTAGGATCCAAAATCATAATCACAGAGCCATCGCCCAAGATTGTATTACCGGAATAAAACGGAATATCGCGCAAAATTGGCGAGGTTGGCTTAACCACAATTTCTTCGGTATCAAAGACGCGATCAACGATAATACCAAACGTGTGAGCGCCCACTTGAGCCACGATGATGAACGTTTCCTCATCGAGATTGTTACGTTTGCCTTCGGTCAATTTCAACAAATCGCCAAGGTGAATCAAAGGCAACAAACGATTGCGCAACCGCAACACGGGGCTTTCGTTAATCACTTCGATTTTGTATTCAGAACGAGAAGACGCCCGGACCAATTCCAAAACACTGATTTGTGGAACCGCGAATTTTTCACCGCAACTTTCAACAATCAAGGCCGCCACGATGGCCAAGGTCAGTGGGATTTTAATAGTAAAGGTTGATCCCCGGCCTTCTTCGGATTTTAATTCAATCGTGCCGCCAATTTTTTCAACGTTGGTGCGCACCACATCCATGCCAACACCACGACCCGAAACACTGGTCACTTTTTCAGCGGTCGAGAAACCAGCTTTAAAGATTGATTGTTGGATCTGTTGCTCCGGCAAGGTTTCAAGTTCGGCTTCGGTATACAAGCCATTGTCGATCAATTTCGCGCGGATGCGTTCCATGTTAAGGCCACGGCCATCATCTTCGATTTCGATGATAATGTGTCCGCCTTCGTGGAACGCACGCAAGGTCACAACACCCACTTCGGGTTTACCCGCAGCAAGACGTTCTGGGCCCGTTTCCAAACCATGATCCGCAGAATTTCGCACCATGTGAGTCAACGGATCTTTAATCAAATCAAGAACTTGACGATCCAGTTCTGTATCCGCACCAATCATTTGCAGATCGATTTTTTTATTGGTTTCCAAAGCCAGATCGCGAACGATACGCGGCAATTTTGCCCAAGCATTACCGATCGGTTGCATCCGTGTTTTCATCACCCCTTCTTGAAGGTCACTGGTGATGTGGCTCAACCGTTGGATCGGAACCGTAAATTCACTGTCTTCTTGACCACGAACCATTTGAAGCAATTGGTTGCGGGTCAGCACCATTTCGGAAACCATGGTCATCAGGTTTTCAAGCACATCAACATTCACACGCAAAGTCGCAACGGGTCCGCCGCCGCTATCGGCCTTGGCCTTAGCCGGAGCTTTTGCCGCTTTTTTGGGGACCGGTTGGGTTTCTTTCGCTTTTACGGGAACCGATGCCGCGGGTGTAGGTGCGGGAGCAGGTGCAGGCGTTGCCGGAGCCGTAACTTCTTCGTATTCGGCCAAAAGCTCGGCCGCAACCGGGAAACCACCGTCGTCAGAAGCGATAGGACCACTGTCAGAATCAGCGCCGCCCGTGACTTCTTCGTATTCGGCCAAAAGTTCAGCCGCAACCGGGAAACCACCGTCGTCAGAAGCGATAGGACCACTGTCAGAATCAGCGCCACCCGTGACTTCTTCGTATTCGGATAAAAGTTCTGCCGCAACCGGGAAACCGCCATCTTCAGACGCCACCGGGCCAACATCGCTGGCCGCCGCCGGGGCCGCAGCTGCGGGTTTTTCAACCACAGGAGCAGGAGCCGCTTCACCATTGGCGAGGGCATTAAGTTCGGCAATCAAAGCCGCGTCATCACCTTCGGGTTCTTCACCCGTATCGGCCAAATTTTGGACCAAGCCGCCAATGGCGTCGATACAGCTGAGCACCAAAGTCACCCCATCAACGGTGACTTCAAGTTTTCCATCGCGGTATTTATCAAGGACGTTTTCGCCCGCGTGGGCAACGGATTCAAGCCTRGGAAGACCTAAGAACCCGCAGGYCCCTTTAACCGTATGAACCAAGCGGAAAATGTTGCCGAGAATTTCTGCATTAGACGGGTCTTTTTCAAACTCGACCAGCTGCAAATCGATTTCGGTCAGATTTTCTGACGTTTCCGTAATAAATTCACTTAAAAGATCGTCCATGACCCAAGTCCTCAATACYCAGTTAATAGCCCAACCAACACTTCATATGAAGATCGTAACGCGTTTGGCTAAATACGTTTATTTATATTTCAGAAGTCTATTAGTAACAGCCTTCTGGCGAATTGGAAACAATCATCGGCCCTTCAGAGCCGCAAACCTCAAAAAAAGTCATTTTCGAGCATTTAAACCTCATAAAAGGACCCTTCATGATCCTGTTTCCAGCTTAATTCTCCGGCAAAAGAGCCGCGATTCTCACTTCTTCCCCGCCAACCGATGCAAATTCAAGTTCTGCACCCAAGGTTGCGCCCAGAACGGCCGTAAGATGCGCCTGTACATTGCCCGGTGTCAGCATATCCACATTGACATCTTCACAGATGGTGGTCGCGAATTGTGGAATCAAGAGCGCATTTTTCCCTCTTGCCGATAAACCGAATCCTAAACGACCCTCGAAATGGCTGATATCGACTTCGATAACACCCCCGCGCGGCAAGGCATCACGGGCAATTTGGCATAAATTCAAAAGAAGCCGCCCTTCATGCAGGCCAATTTGAATGTTTTTTGAATTCCATTGAAGGCTTAATCGTCCCCCTTCGACATAGTTGGCAAACAGTTGATGCAGCTCGGCGGTGGTGATGAATTGACCACCCCCCTGCCCGGCTCCCAGCCCAAAGGCAAGACGCAGAAATTGCAGCCGGGCCGTGGTTTGCTTGGCGCTTAAGGCAATTAAATCTAAAGCCGCATCATCCGGCGTGCCCTGTTCTTCGGCCAACAGTTCGGCCCCGGTGCTGAGCGCGCCAATGCCGCCCGCCAAGTCATGGCAAACCCGCGACACCAACAATTGCGCAACCCTAAGGTCAATATTCATTCGTCTAGCCTTGTTATCTTATTGCCGAAGCGATCATCTTGACCCTATTATTAAAGGGTTAGAGATTCACCGCAATGAAAAGCCGCGAATTCATGAAAACTACACACAGACAATCGTCCAAAAAGAAACGCCCCGGACGCTTTCCCAAGGGCCGTCAGGTCAGGGAAAGTGCGGTATCAGACGTCCGTGACATCCTTGGTGATGGTCCTTTTAGCCGTGAAAATTTAATTGAATATTTGCACCACCTGAACGATTCGTTTGGTCATTTAAAAGCAGAACACATTGCCGCTTTGGCCAAAGTGATGGGCTTGGCGCAAATCGATGTTTATGAAACCGCTACCTTTTACAGCCACTTTAAAGTGCTGAAAGACGGTGAGACGCCACCTCATTCGCTCACTTTAAGAATCTGTGATGGTCCGGCGTGCCGCATGGCCGGGGCAAAAACACTGCTCAAAGACGCTTTGGCAGAATTTGGCGATCAAATGAACGTGGTCTCTGCCCCTTGCCAAGGCGCGTGCGATCAAGCGCCCTCTGCAATATTGGGCCAACGTCGTGTGGCACCGGCGTGTTTGAAAACCCTGAGTTCAAAACAAACCACGCCTGAACCCTTACAAAAATGTGCCGCACTGAAAACCTTTAAGGCCCCGGACATTTTGAAAACCCTTGAACAATCTGGTCTGCGCGGTTTAGGTGGGGCCGGTTTTCCGACCGCCACCAAATGGCATTTTTWCGATGAAGCGCCGTATCCCCGTGTGCTCGTTGTCAACGCGGACGAAGGCGAGCCCGGAACATTCAAAGACCGTTATCTTTTTGAACATCACATGGATCAAGTCTTAAACGGCATGGTCATTGCGGCCACAGCGTTGGACGTCCAAGACATCTTTATATATTTGCGGGATGAATACGCACATATCCGCGAAGCCTTAAAGGACGTGTTGAAAACCTTGCAGATCAACAACATCCAAATTCATCTGCGCCGTGGAGCCGGAGCCTATATCTGTGGCGAAGAAACCGCATTGATCGAAAGCTTAGAAGGCAAGCGCGGGCTGCCCCGCAATCGTCCCCCTTACCCCGCACAAAACGGATACCTGGGTCGCCCGACCATCAACCACAATGTCGAAACGCTGTATTGGATCGCCGAGATTGCCGAGCATGGAGCGGATTGGTACAGCGAACAACAACGCCCGCGCTTTTATTCCATATCCGGTCGGGTGCGTCAGCCGGGCGTATATCGCGCCCCGTCCACGGCCACGGTTCAAGACCTGATTGAGGCCGCCGATGGAATGATCGAAGGCCAAACCTTGCAGGCCTTTTTACCGGGCGGAGCATCAGGGGGAATCTTCCCGGCCCGCTTTGCCGATAAGGTCATGGATTTTGGTGAATTTGAAAAAGTCGGTGGTTTTGTCGGATCAGCGGCCCTCACCATATTGTCAAACCTTGACGATGTTTGGGAGGTCGCCGAAACCCTGTGTGAYTTTTTTGCCGACGAAAGTTGCGGACAATGCACACCGTGCAGATTGGGCACCAAAAAAATGGCCCTGCTCATCCAAGACCCCAAAGCCAATGAAGAGCAAATCCGCGAGTTGGCCTTGGCCATGCAAGAAACCTCGATCTGTGGCTTGGGCCAGGCCGCACCAAACCCCGTCCTCACTTTATTAGATCACGGGAAGGGCGATACATGACCGACACCGTAAAGTTTTTCCTCAATGATCAAGAAGTCGAAGCGCAACCGGGCGAAAGCATTCGCCGCTGTGCCAAGCGTCTGGGCACTCAAATCCCTGGCATGTGTTCGGGCCTGAATAAATATTACCGGGTCGATGGAAGCTGCCGGATTTGCATGGTGGAAATCGAAGGCGAACGTGTTCTGGCCGCCAGCTGCAAACGCCAGCCCACGCCCGGCATGAAAGTGTGGAGCCAATCTGAGCGCACTTTGAAAGCCCGCTCGGTGGTCTTGGATCTGTTGCAAAGCAACACCACCCCCGTGGGCGATACACCCTATGGGCCCGCCAAACGTTTTTCGGCTTTAGGGGAATGCACGTCCGATGGTCCATCAACATTAGACAGTTCACACCCCGCCATCGACGTGGACATGAGCCGCTGTATTTTGTGCACCAACTGTGTCCGGGCGTGCCGCGAAATTCAAAGCAATGGAGTGATCGGCATTGCGGGACGCGGCGCCAACGCCAAAATCGTTTTTGACCAAGACGACGTGCTGGGTAAAAGCACCTGTGTCGCGTGCGGCGAATGTGTGCAGGCTTGCCCCACCGGAGCCCTGTTGCCCAAAAAAATGCCCCAGAAAAACATCAAAACAAAGGCCGTGAATTCGTTATGTCCGTATTGCGGCGTGGGCTGTCAGGTGACCTATTATGTAACCGATGACAAAGTGCTGTACACCAGCGGGCGCGATGGTCCGGCGAATTTGGAACGACTATGTGTGAAGGGACGTTTTGGTTTTGATTACGCGCGTCACCCGGACCGTTTGACCAAGCCGCTGATCCGTATCGAAAGCATGAACAAAAGTGCCGATATTTTGGATATCGATCAAGACCCCCGCGCACAGTTTCGCGAAGCCTCGTGGGAAGAAGCCCTCACCCACGCCGCCGCCGGATTGGAAACCTCCTTAGAAGCCCACGGCGGCGATGCCATTGCCGGGTTCGGGTCGGCCAAAGGCTCCAACGAAGAAGCTTACCTGTTTCAAAAACTCATCCGCACCGCATTTTGGACCAACAACGTCGATCATTGCACCCGGTTGTGCCATGCGTCTTCGGTTGCGGCGCTGATGGAAGGCATAGGATCAGGCGCCGTGACGGGACCGTTTACCGATGCAGAAAAATCCGATGTCATCATTGTCATTGGTGCCAGACCTTCACAAAACCATCCGGTCGCCTCGACCTTTATCAAAGCCGCCAAACGCGAGGGCGCGACTTTGATCGTCATGGACCCGCGTGGTCAGGCGCTCAGCCGTCACGCCGATACCATGGTGCAATTCACACCGGGCTCAGACGTCTCGATGCTCAACGCGTTATTGCATGTGATCGTTGATGAAGACTTGGTCGATCATGATTATGTAAATGAACATGTGGAAGGCTTCGAAGACTTCGCCGAACACATCAAAGCCTACACGCCGGAAAAAATGTCGCCGCTGTGTGGCATAGATGCGGATGCTTTGCGCGCGGTTGCCCGCACCTTTGCCACCGCTGACAAAGCCATGATTTTTTGGGGCATGGGCATTTCTCAACACACCCACGGGACCGATAACGCCCGGTGTCTGATCGCGCTGGCTTTGCTGACCGGAAATGTCGGCCGCGAAGGCACAGGTTTGCACCCGCTTCGTGGACAGAACAATGTTCAAGGCGCATCGGACGCGGGGCTGATCCCCATGATGCTTCCCGATTATACCAATCTTGCCGATGAGGCCAGCCGCAAGGTTTTTGAAGACGCTTGGGGGATGAAGCTCAACCCGACACCGGGTTTAACTGTTGTCGAAATCATGCGCGCGGCCTTGGCCAAAGATATTCGGGCGATGTATATTATGGGTGAAAACCCCGCCATGTCGGACCCGGATTTGAACAAGACCCGACGCGCCTTGGCGACCTTGGATCACTTGGTGGTGCAGGATATTTTCTTCACCGAAACGGCGGCCTTTGCCGATGTGATTTTTCCCGCCACCAGCTTTTTTGAAAAAACCGGAACCTTCACCAATTCAAACCGCCAAGTACAATTGGGCCGCAAGGTCATCACGCCACCGGGTGATGCTCGTGAGGATTTGTGGATTTTGCAAGAATTTGCCAAGCTTTTGGGTCTTCAATGGGACTACAAAGATTCCAATGATGTGTTTGAAGAAATGCGCACCTTGATGCCCAGCCATGTCGGCATCAGTCATGCTCGATTAGAGCGCGAAGATTGTGTCACGTATCCGGCCAAATTTGAAGCCCTGCCCGGCAAAGCCGTGTTGTTTGACGATGGCTTTCCAACGCCTTCGGGCAAGGCTATTTTGGTCCCCGCCATCCCCGGCCCACCCGATGAAGAACCCGACCAAGATTATCCGTTCATCCTGACCACCGGGCGCATGTTGGAACATTGGCACACAGGAGCCATGACACGGCGCGCTTCGGTGCTCGACGCAATCGAACCCGGGGCCACCGTCTGGGTAAACCCCGCCGATGTGGAAAAATTAGGCTTAGGCGAAACCGTAAAACTGACCAGCCGAAGAGGCACACTCACCGCCCACGTGCGCGTTGATACAGACACGCCCAAAGGCGTCGTCTTCATGCCGTTCGCGTTTAGAGAAGCCGCAGCAAACCTCCTCACCAACCCAGCCCTAGACCCGTTCGGAAAAATTGCCGAGGTTAAGTATTGTGCGGTTAAGGTTGAGAAGGGTTGAACGAGTATGAAACTTGAGAAAATTAAATCCTAAACAAAAAGAAATCTATAACTTTCAAATTGTTGCAAGGGAACTTGCCGAATACGGTTTCAACTGCATTAAACTATCCGATGATTGGAATGGTGCCGATTTTCTTGCTTATCATTACAAAGGGAATGAAACACTTAAAGTCCAACTCAAAAGCAGACTAACTGTTGCGAAACATTATATTGGCAATGAGATTTTTATGGCATTTCCAATAAAATCTACAGGACATTGGTATCTCATCAAACATGAAGAGCTTGTTGAACTGATGATCAAAAATGTAGGGAAATCCGGCGAAGAGATAAGTTGGGATAAAAACGGCGTATACAGTACTTAGAACCTTATAAACTATAGTCAGGTCACTTTTGCGTCTCTATATCCCCTATGTAATTCACCCCCATAAACTTTTCCTCTGGAAAGGGCATTAGGGTGTGTGGTTCAGAATAATCTACTAAAGTTACCTGACAGAAAACTTTAATCTTGCGCAAATGTTTTCCTATGGTAAACTAAAAGCATGCAAACAACATATACGCGTTTGGCAATCAAGGTTCTGCGCAGGATGCAGCCTAAAAAAGCCAAACATATCCGCGACGCGATAAATGTAATTTCTGTTGATCCCTTTGCCGAACACGCCAATGTTAGCGCCCTTAAAGGGGAACATAATGCCTTTCGGCTTCGCGCTGGCGATTGGCGGGTTATTTATACGGTAGATCAAACCATCGAGATTTTGAATGTCGTTCGTGTGGCACCCAGAGGAGAGGTTTACAAATGAACCAGCACACCGCCCTTGCGCAAAAAACAATCGCCATATCCCGTGCGGATTATGAGGCCCTAACGACTAAGATTGAAGACTTGGAAGACCGTCTGGCCCTCGCTCGTAGTGGAAAAGAAGAAAGCTTCCCCAGTGAAGTCCTCGACCGTCTTCTGGATGGTGAAAACCCCGTGCGCGTCTTTCGGACTTATCGAAAAATCAAACAAAATGCGCTTGCCGCAACTTGTGGAATTTCCAAAGGGTATTTATCACAAATTGAAAGCGGAGCGAAAGAAGGCTCGCTTTCCGTTTATCGCAAGCTCGCGGATGTTTTAGATCTCGACATTGACGACCTGATCTAACAGAAAAGTCTAAACACAACCCGTAGGTTTCGGCAGTCCGCCCCATTTGCAGATGAGTTTGATCGGGCCGGTTTGAAAAGAGTCGAACAGGACTTTTTTGTCGACGTTCATGGCTTTGGTGAATTTACGAAGCACCGGAACGATGCCGTCGTCGTTATACATTTTGCGCGCGGCCATGATGTACGTCATGTGTTCTTCGGTCAATTCACGACCATCGCGTTTGGCGATTTCGGCAGCAATTTCGGGAGTCCATTCGTCGCGATTGCGCAAAAAGCCTTCGCCGTCTGTTTCAAAATCAAAGCTCATGTGGTGTATCTCCCGTGCAAATAAAGTATCCTTGCCTCCTAAATAGGGTGCAGTTTAGAAGATATCAAGTTTTATATAAGTTTTTTCACATATAAGTTTCTTTAGATATCCACGCTTTCCTTGCCTTCGCCGCCAAACTTGGTGGCCACATAACCGATCAACAGGCCGATCAGGGCGCCTTCGGACACAAACCAAAAAGGTGAACTCATCAGGCCATCTGGGCCAAACATATGCGTCAACACGGCTTGCATGACGTCATAGGCAAAAAACGTCAGCACGAAATTCATCCAGCCGCCAATCAAAGGGGCGCGGAACCACCATGGCAGGGGCAGTTTAAGGATGGGATGATAGGTGATGACACCAAACACACCGACGATGGCGCCCAACGTTGTGTACCACAGCAACATGCCCCAGCGGAGCATCAGATCGGCTTCGGGAAAGAAGTATGGCAAGGTCATGAAACCAATTAAGCCAAAGATAAAACCAATGCCTTTGCCGATGGCGATACGTGTGAACAGAGAGGGATTGTGAAACATAACGGCCTCCTCTTTTTGAGGAATTCAGGGCACCATTATAGCATATTAACCGCCACCCCGGTGGAAATAGCGTTCAAACCTTTTGATGGCGACCTCGGCGACATCGTCTTTATAGCCGGTTAATTTTAAGGTCACGTCCGCGCGCGGAATGGAAAATCCACCGAGTTTAAAGTTGGCTTTTTCGATGAAGGTGATTTCAAAAACTTGGCCGCCATTGTTCAGCGTCACCACGTCCCCATTGACCGTATAATTGTCGGTATCAAGCGCACGCGGCAAGGTGTTTAAAAACATCTTGCGGGTCAGCGCCATTTCCTTTTTGAGCTCGATCACGCTCAGCCCCCGGCAACAGGCGGCCAAATGGCCAAGGCTTGTCCGGGTTCTAAAATATGATCGGGGCGTTCGCTGGGCGCCACATACACACCGTCAACCAACACCAAATGGCAACAATCATTGGGCAGGTTATAGTGGTCAATCACGCCCTGAACGGACAAGCCGTCCGGCACCACAATTTGGGCCACATTGCGCACGGTATTTTCGGGCAAATGTTTGGTGAGAACCGAAAACAGCTTGAGGGTTATTTCCAACGTTCCCCCCTAGACGTGCAAACACGCCACATAAGCGTCGGCAATCAGGCTGGGGTTAGAGATTAGTTTTTCTTTCCAAGCGCCCAATTTCAAACGGCTTTGAATAAGGCCCCGCAACACACCGATTTGATCAGTTCGCCCGATGCACAACGCACCGACCAAACAATCATCTTCGAATGCCAATTTAATATAGCGGCTTTTGTCCGCATTCAATTGCGTTGCCGTATCTTTTTCCGACGCCCAATCGCCGAACGAAGCGGTGACCAGACCCAAAGTATCCAAGACATTCATCATCAAACTACCCTGATATTGGGTGTCTGAACCCGCCATGTTCAGAGCCGCGATGCGTCCGTGATCAACCGATGTGGGTTGCACGGCGTGGACTTCAAATCCGCCGCCAAAGTTTGGACCCTGGGCGACGTCGCCCGCCGCATAAATACCTTCGACCGATGTATGCAAACGGTCGTTGACCAAAATGCCCGCATCAATTTGAACGCCGCTTCCGTCTAAAAAATCAATGTTGGGCTTAACACCCACAGACACCACGACAAGGTCAGCCTCTAAATCTTCGCCCCGGTCCGTGGATACGGTTAAGCCCGCCCCGTTTTGTGAGACTCCGGTGACCTTGGTTAAAGTCTTAAGGTTGACGCCTTTGGATTTAACCCAGTCTTTTAACAAACCGCCACCGACTTGATCCATCATTCTGGCGATCATGCGATCTTCGGCTTCGACCACGGTCAAGTTGACACCGCGTGCCACCAAGCTTTCCAAAATGATGCAACCGATAAAACCAGCGCCCATCAGCACAACATTGGAACCCTTTTTCGCCCGCGCCGCAATTGCCGCCACGTCTTCCAAAGTCCAACAATGATGCACACCGTCTAAATCCATCCCCGGCACGGGCGGCGTAATAGGTGTTGATCCGGTGGCCACCAGCAAACGGTGATAGGGCAAGGTCTGACCATCCGCTAGAATCACTTGGCTTTGATTCACATCCACCTTGGATACGCGACCTTGAACATAATGAATGATCAGGTTTTCAAGGTGACTTTGATCTTGGCGCAGGTATGTTCCTTGCGCTTCGATTTTACCCGTCAAAACATAGGGAATAGCCATACGAGAATACGGCGGGTGAGCTTCACCACCGACCAAGACGATATGAGCGTCCGGGTCGGCATTGCGTAAAGTTTCCGCGGCGGTGATCCCGGCGGGGCCAGCCCCGATAATGACGTGTCTCATGCCTGCTACCTCTTGCGCTGTTACAGAATCAAACGATCAAGGGTTTCGTTGGTCGGAACACCGTCTTCGGTCCAGCCCCGCAAGCTGTAATATTCCGGCAACATCTTGCCCAGCTCGCTGACTTTGCCTTTGGCCGGTCCCGTTTTTGCAGCATCTTTTAACAAGCGTTTGGGCAATGTATCGTCTTTGCCCGTAAAGCCCGCGTCCAAGTTAAATTTGCGTTCCAAGTTCCAAATGCGCTCGCCGACTTGCAACAAGCGTTCAACAGACCAATCGCCTTCGCACGCCGCATCAATTTGCGGAGCGATATCGTCCATCGACCACGCAAATGTGGTGAACACACAAATGCCTGCGGAATCGACCGCACCCGTAGCGTCTTGGAAAGCGATAACCAATCCAGCCTTGCCATCCGATGRCAACGGATCGGTTTTTTCAGGAATGCCCAAAACTTCCGATGCCACGGTGTAGCTGCGCAAGTGACASGCMCCYCGGTTTGASGTCGCATAGGTCAAGCCCATGCCCTGAATRCCACGWCCRTCATARGCYGGRAATTCYTGGCCYTTAACCGACATGGACAAWTCKGGRTGYCCATATTTTTCGSWCARBARTTTAGARCCCAAACCAATTTCCGCACCAAAACCTTCGTTCCGTCCGGTCAGTTCAACCAASGTGGTCAACGCAACTTCGTTGCCCCARGTSAGTTCCAGACCRCCYGTTTCTTTGGTCGTCAAYACGCCCATTTCATACAATTCCATGGCCGCACCAACGGTGGCRCCAAAGGAAATGGGATCAAAGCCCTGTTCATTGCAAATGAAGTTGGCAAAGGTCAAGGCGTCTAAATCTTTAACACCCGTTGCCGCTCCCAAAGCCCAAGCGGCTTCGTATTCCAAACCACCCGAAGCAATTTGATATTGTTCGCGATCTTTGACCGTATAGTGAGTTGGATCGATCGTGGAAATACGCCCACAGCCGATTGTGCAACTGAAACACGCCGCATTGCGGGTCAGGTTGGCTTTACCATCCGAACGACGCGGTTCGTGCATGGCTTCACCCGAAATATCGGACGCACTTTCGAACTGGATGTCTTGGTGATTGCGGGTTGGCAGAGCACCCGTTTCGTTAATCACGTTCATCAAAACTTGTGTACCGAGTGCGGGCAAGCCTTCACCCGTCACACCGTTTTCAGCCAAGGCCGCTTTGCCTGCATCCGTAGCGATGTCAAAGGCGGCTTGGTCATTGACCTTCACACCCTTGGTTCCGCGAACCGCAACAGCCTTAAGATTTTTAGAACCCATCACGGTGCCCACGCCAGACCGTCCGGCGGCGCGGTGAAGATCGTTCACGATGCCCGCAAACTTAACGCCGCGTTCACCCGCTAAACCGATTGAAGCAACCCGAATTTGTGGATCTTGATGATCGGCTTTCAGGCCTTTTTCGGTTTCCCAAACGGTGCGTCCCCAGTACGGGGATGCATCAACCAAGGTGGCTTTATCATCTTGGATCATCAGGTAAACAGGTTTTGCCGATTTCCCTTCGAAAATCACCATATCCCAGCCCGCGAATTTCAGTTCAGCACCGAAAAAGCCGCCAGAGTTAGAGCACGCAATGGCACCGGTGAGGGCACCCTTGGTGATCACCGACCAACGCCCACCTGTGGCTGCTGCCGTACCGGTCAAAGGTCCGGTGGCAAAGATCAATTTGTTATCGGGGGAAAGCGGATCGACCTTTGGATCGATTTCCGTCGAAAGATATTTGGTCGCCAAACCACGTTGACCCAAATATTGTTCTGCCCAATCCATGTTGAGCGGTTCTTCTTTACATGTTCCGGCTGTCAAGTTGACGCGGAGGACTTTTCTTGCCCAAGACATAATAAATTCCTCCCTTTAAGCGGTTGCTTGTGAGCCGGCGTCAGTCGCCTTGGCCCAAGATTTCATT
>NVSZ01000053.1 GCA_002732845.1 Rhodospirillaceae bacterium | reverse complement strand
CGCTTAGCCGTAGATATGACACAAGAAGCTTTTGATAGGCTCTGTGCATTACAAAAATTGGAGCAGACGACCCAAGATTAACACGTCAAACAAGCCCCAAAAACGGGGCTTTCGGTGTTTGAATGAGGCTTCAAACATCATCGCGGTTGGAACAAATGGATCTCTAAGCTCCGTCAAAATGGAGCAGAGGCACGGGAAAGAACGAACGCATCACATGGCATCTACGAATAAAGTGCAAAAAGAAAAAGCAGCGGCAACCGATACACAAGACAGCCCCTTGCTCGATACATTGGGCGCAAAAGTCAAAAAAATGATCAAGTCCGGCAAAGAGCGCGGATTTGTCACCTATGACGAACTCAATGCAGCCTTGCCACCGGATCAGGTATCTTCGGAACAAATCGAAGACACCATGAGCCAACTTTCCGAAATGGGCATCAACGTTATCGAAGGTGACGAGTCCGAGGAAACTGTGGCGCCCACCGCCAATGCCGATACCAGCGAAGAAGAAAAACCTGCCGCCGGCGGTGCTGCGGGCAATGTCTCGGAAAGCGACGTTGGTCGTACCGATGATCCCGTGCGCATGTATCTGCGCGAAATGGGTTCGGTTGAATTGCTTTCGCGCGAAGGCGAAATCGCCATTGCCAAACGCATCGAAGCCGGCCGGGAAATGATGATCGGCGGCATCTGTGAAAGCCCGCTGACCATCCGCGCGATTGTCGCTTGGCACGACGCCTTGATTGACGAACAAATTTTATTGCGCGACATCATTGATTTGGATGCGACTTACGGCGGTGGACCAAATGCTCGGGCTGCGCAAAATGCTCAAAACACAGAAAACGGCGCCGAAAATTCCGAAGATAATATAGAAGCCGATAACAACAACGTCGAGTCGTCCGATGATGATTCTGACGACAAAGAAGTTGAAACACCGGAAGGTGACGACACCGAAGGTGCGCAAAAATCCGAAGGCGAAAACAAAACGCCGGGCGGCGAAGACGAAGACGACGATCCCGATACCAATTTGTCCTTGGCGGCTATGGAAGCCAAGTTGACCCCGGTGATTGTTGAAACGTTTGAAAACATCACCAAGACCTATAAAAAGATGCATCGTTTACAAGTGAAGCGTCTGGACGCCATGCAGGGCGGTGAAGAATTTAAGCCGGCCCAAGAAAAACGCTTCTTGAAACTGCGCAAAGAATTGATTGAATTGATGGACGTTGTTCACCTGAACAATCCGCGCATCGAGCAATTGGTTGACCAACTGTACGGCATCAACCGGGCGATGATGAGCTTGGAAGGCAAATTGCTGCGCCTTGCCACCAAATGTCGCATCAAACGCGAAGATTTCATCAAGCATTACCAAGGTTCTGAACTTGCTCCCAACTGGATTGAAACGGTGCAAAAGCTTCCCGGTAAAGCCTGGGAAAAATTCACCACCAAACACGTTGACGACATTCGGGCTATTCGCGAAAGCATCCGTGGGCATGTCGAAGAAACCGGTCTGCCCGTCGGCGAATTTAAACGCATCGTTTCCACCGTGCAAAAAGGTGAACGCGAAGCCGCCAAAGCCAAAAAAGAAATGATCGAAGCCAACCTGCGTTTGGTGATTTCGATTGCGAAAAAATACACCAACCGTGGTCTGCAATTCTTGGACTTGATTCAAGAAGGCAACATCGGTTTGATGAAAGCCGTTGATAAATTTGAATATCGTCGCGGTTATAAGTTTTCGACCTATGCCACGTGGTGGATCAGGCAGGCGATCACACGGTCTATCGCGGATCAGGCCCGGACCATTCGTATTCCGGTGCACATGATCGAAACCATCAACAAACTGGTGCGCACGTCGCGTCAGATGTTGCATGAAATTGGTCGCGAACCGACCCCCGAAGAATTGGCGGTGCGTTTGTCCATGCCTTTGGAAAAAGTTCGCAAGGTTTTGAAAATTGCCAAAGAGCCTATTTCTTTGGAAACACCAATCGGTGACGAAGAAGATTCCCATCTGGGCGACTTCATCGAAGATAAAAATGCGGTACAGCCGTTGGACGCGGCCATCAATGGCAACCTGCGCGAAACCACAACCCGCGTATTGGCCTCGTTAACACCACGTGAAGAACGCGTGCTTCGCATGCGTTTTGGTATCGGCATGAACACCGATCATACGTTGGAAGAAGTCGGCCAACAATTTTCGGTCACCCGCGAACGYATYCGCCARATCGARGCCAARGCGYTGCGCAARCTCAAACACCCAAGCCGYTCMCGCAAAYTGCGCAGCTTCTTGGATTATTAGAGCGTTTCAGAAAACATAAAGAAAAAGGCCGGAGCTGAAAAGTTCCGGCCTTTTTTTATCGATTCGTAGCTTTGGGTGTGTTTTTCAAGATAGCGAATAATGCTCTTAATTYTAGAGGGCTGTACCTGCCCATAAGTTTTTCTGTGATGATTGCGCAGCATATTATCCAACATCACAGCCCGGGACTAAACACCGAGGCTTTAAGGCCTCAAAACATCAAGAAGTGGTTTTATCTTTTTGCCGTAGCGTTTCCACAATTTCACAGAATCATTGTAAATAGGTTTACGAACTTGGGCAAAACTTGCCGTAGATACGGAACGGGCTGTTTTGTGAAACTGTAAACATGCCGGGTCCCAGTCTAGGTCTAAGAACGCGAGCAGGGCTTTTGATTGTTCTTCTTGGTTTGCAACCAGATCTTCGTAACTAATATCGTAAATAAAATCAGGTAAGACGGTTTTCCAATGTTCCATCAAATCTTGATACAAGGCGTAATATTGCCCTAAACCTTTTAAGTCATAGGCATAGTTATGGCTGGTATCTTTAAAATAATTTTTAAAAATAGACAGACAGGTATCTTCCGGGGCCCGACAGCAATGTATGATTTTTGCATTTGGTAACATAAGCTTTATAAATCCAATCATAAAGAAATTATGAGGCATTTTGTTAACAATGAAGCGAACGGATGGAGCATGTGTGCGAAGATGAGTGACATAATCTTCACCGGCTTGGGTGAAATCTTCGGCCTTTGCCTGATGGATAAAAATATTGGGATCAACGTTTCTTTTGTTGCTCAAGAAACTTTTAAATATCTGGCTAACATACGGTAATTCACCAGCCCCAAATACATCTGGATGGGTGGCAATGATTTGTTCGACCAATGTGGTCCCAGACCGGGGCATGCCCAAAATGAAAATGGGCGTTGGGTCGGAATTTCCGGCGTCCACAAAATTGCTAAACAGGYTTTTGGAAAATGTCTTTTTAGTTTGCTCAAAACTTTCTGCTGTGCGCTCGATCGAGAAATTATCCATTTTATGTTTCAAAGCGTTTCCTGTGAGAAGAAAATCGAATGCTTTTTCATACTCTCCGAGGTCTTCAAACGCCTTTCCCAAACCAAAAGCTACATGCATGCGTTGCTCATCATTTAGATCTGATTGAGCATAGAGTTTTTCCATCATCTGGATGTCTTGATTGTATTTCGTAAACTTTTTGATGTTAGCGAGGCAACGGTAAGCTTCGGCATAAGATGGCAAGTGGGCTAGGGCCGCGCGATAGCTCGTAACGGATTTATCAAGGTACCCTAATACTTGCTGGCTATAACCAAGGTTGAAATGGGCCTTTGAATAATCAGGTTTAAATAAAATTGCTTGTTCAAAACAATCAATCGATTCTTCCATTTTACCCAAATCACCCAACACAATACCCAAATTGTAATGGGCTAAAGCGAATTCAGAATCAATACAGGTCGCCTTTTGATAATGATCTACAGCCTCATCCAACAGGCCTAGGTCTTTTAATGTATTGCCCAAATTATACTGTGCCACCGCATTGTCAGGATCAATCGCAACGGCCTTTCGATAATGCATCAAAGCATCGTCTAAACGACCTAGTTTTTTATAGGTAACGGCAAGATTATTATGAGCCTCAGGGAATTCTGGTTGGGCAACGATGGCTTTTTTGATTAATTTTATGGCGACTTCATGCTGACCGACATCTCTGGCGAGGACGCCCAGCAGATGCAAGGCCGTGGGGTGTTTTGGGTTTTCGTTCAGCACTTGCTGGTACAAAGCTTCAGCCTGTTGCACCCGTCCGGCGTTATGATGCTGGACGGCGAGGACAATACAGTGTTCGTGGATCATCGTATTGGGATGCGGTGCGCGTTGTTTCTTTTGCCGACGCTTCGGTTGGTTTTTCTGATGGAAGCTTGTTGTCCGGCTCATAGATAATAACTTTCAATAAAGTGGGGCGTGCGCCGTTAGGAATCTGTAAGCTTGAAAGGAAGGCGATTTTTAATGTCCAAGTGAGCAAGGTCTTCCTGGGAAATAATGCGTCCACTAAGGTCGCCAATCGTCGCAGCATAAGAGAGCCAATATCTCATGACAATAACATCATACAACGTCAGGCCATCATGGTTCTGGCTTTCGAAAAGCAGGGGGGCTAGATATCTGGACTGGTTATGATCGATAACGTCTTCGTACTCACGCCATAATGCGTCATAGGTCATGGCTGGTTGTTTCCCGGGTTCTGCTTCGCCGAATTTGGGATAAGCTACCTTAAACTCCGAACATCCTCTGCGGATTGCGACATTGGCGTGATCGGAAATCTTTTTTCTCAGTAATGGTTTAAGGAGAGCAACAATATCCGCAGCTTCGTCAAGACTCTGGCAATAAACCAATCCTTTATAAGCCCCCGATATTTCAGCTCGGGTCTCAACCAGACACTTGCGCGTATTATCGTTGGTCMGCTCAATCGTATCAAAAACGATCATCAGCTTGAATAGCTCCAAAACCGTCGGCACATCAATTGTCACTTTGTAACAACTAAAACAATACTCAGGAACAACGTTATAGGTGTTAAAAACGCGCATATGACGTTCGCATCCCTGATCAATCGTCATGCCTCTCCATATCTGTGTCATAAGAACGGTAGGGTTTACATTATGGGCCTCAATAATGTCATAGCTACTTTGATAGAGGTTGCTTACCGCTTCATCTGTAATTGGCGATGCATTTGCATCCTTAAGGCTTAGCTTTTGCAACTGGTTTTGTGCTTTCGCATGGGGACCAACGTCCCGCTCTTTCGGTATATGACTGTTGAGCAACGTCACAAGTGAACTGTTGAGGTGAATTTGGTTTGGGTGTTTTTTAACCGCTATTTCCAAGACTTGAACGGCACCATCAAAATCTCCAAGTTGTTTTAAGCAATCGGCCGTGTTGTTTTTGGCTTCGGCAAAATCAGGGTTAATACAGGTCGCCTTTTGATAATGATCTACAGCCTCATCCAACAGGCCTAGGTCTTTTAATGTATTGCCCAAATTATACTGTGCCACCGCATTGTCAGGATCAATCGCAACGGCCTTTCGATAATGCACCAAAGCATCGTCTAAACGACCTAGTTTTTTATAGGTAACGGCAAGATTATTATGAGCCTCAGGGAATTCTGGTTGGGCAACGATGGCTTTTTTGATTAATTTTATGGCGACTTCATGCTGACCGACATCTCTGGCGAGGACGCCCAGCAGATGCAAGGCCGTAGGGTGTTTTGGGTTTTCGTTCAGCACTTGCTGGTACAAGGCTTCAGCCTGTTGCACCCGTCCGGCGTTATGATGCTGGACGGCAAAGGCAATACAGTGTTCGTGGATCATCGCATTGGGATGCGGTGCGCGTTGCTTCTTTTGCCGACGCTTCGGTTGGTTTTTCTGATGAATATTTTTCAAACGGTTCATGATCCTGAAAACTTGAAATTATATCAATTCCAAGCGACACCCTGCCGTCAAACTACACTGTGACGACCCTAATTCAACTTACAGATTTTAACAAGTCAAACGGAAAGGCTTTAGGTACGGGTTTCAATTAAAATCAGCCGTATGCCGTTCGTCTCTGCTTTAGAACCCGGTGAACCGCCCCATTGAGCTTAATCCATCTGATCGAAAGCAGACCAAGAAATATCGAGCTGCGGTACTGATTACTTGAAAGAAATTTTAGCGCGGGTGAAGTGCCCGTTAAGTCCAACCCGCTTGAAAGAATTGCGTGCGAGCTGTGGATTTATGTAAAGACCCAAACAGCACAAAACCCCTTGGTTTCCCAAGAGGTTTTGATGGTGGAGCCAAGCGGGATCGAACCGCTGACCTCTACAATGCCATTGTAGCGCTCTCCCAACTGAGCTATGGCCCCAATTGACGCGTTCCCTTTTTTGAAGGGGTGGTCGGAGCGGAATTTACGGGGCTGGGTTGTTTATGGCAAGGGGAAAATGACGGGTTTTTGATTTTTCTAAAGATCGGTGGGTCCGGGGCTTTCCATATGGCCCAAAACTTCGGTCACATCGTCTTCCACATGGCTGAGATCTGAGGTGTCTTCCATCAGGCTGTCTTCTTCGTCGCCTTCATCGTTTTCGTCGTCGTCAACGTCCAGATCAAGAAGCTGTTCGGTCGAATCTTTTTCTTCGCTTTCGGGAGCTTCTGTACGGGCTTCGGTGTTGGCTTCGGCTTCCAAGGCAGCGATGGCGGCCAGGCGTCCGGTTTCGGTTTGGTCGACGGTGCCGCATTTGGGGCACGTTGCCGTGTCTTTAAGAAGGTCAAAAAAACGGGCAGCACACTTTGAACAGGTGTGTTTATGGCCTTTATCGAATGTTCCCATGGGTAGCCTCCCATTTATTATCTTTGAGGCACTTTTAGATGTCTACCTTGAAAAGCAAATTCTAAATTGCCGATTCTTAAGTTCTGTCTTCAATAGAACTATGTTAGATAAATCATAGCAACTAATTTTTGTGAACGCACCCTATTAAAGTGAGTTTTTTTCTGTGCCAACGTTAAGTGTTTTAAAATCTGCGCCGCTTTCCGGTCACGTCCGCGTGCCAGGGGACAAATCCATATCTCATCGTGCCTTGATGTTGGGGGCCGTGGCCCTTGGCGAAACACGGGTGACGGGCCTTTTAGAAGGCGAAGACGTCTTGGCCACCGCAGACGCCATGCGGGCCATGGGCGCAAAAGTGGTGCGCGAAGATTCCGGCGAATGGCGCATTAATGGCCTTGGCGTGGGCGGATTGTTACAGCCCGATCACACCATTGATATGGGTAATTCCGGCACCGCCGTGCGGTTGTTGATGGGTTTGGTTGCCAGCCATAATATTAAGGTGACTTTTACGGGGGATGCATCGTTGTCGTCGCGGCCTATGATGCGGGTGATTACGCCGTTGTCGCAAGTCGGCGCAACGTTTGAGGCGGCTGAGGGTGGGCGTTTGCCGTTAACCCAAACCGGAGCCAAAAGCCCCATGCCGATTGAATATGAATTGCCCGTGGCGTCGGCTCAGGTGAAATCGGCGGTGTTGCTGGCAGGCTTGAATGCCCCCGGTGAAACGGTGGTGATTGAACCCAAACCAACCCGCGATCATTCTGAAAAAATGCTCAATCATTTTGGTGGCGATGTACGTGTCGAAGAGCTAGACGGCGGGGCTCGACGTATCACACTTAAGGGCCAGCCCGAACTGAAAGGCCGCGATGTTATTGTTCCGGCTGATATTTCTTCGGCGGCCTTTCTGTTGGTGGCGGCCAGTATTGTTCCCGGATCGGATGTTACGGTAACCGGCGTCGGCTTAAACCCCCTGCGCGCGGGCGTTATAGAGACCCTGAAAGATATGGGCGCAAACATTGAAATTTTAAACCAACAGACCGAGGCCGGCGAAGATATTGGTGATATTCATGTCCAGTATACAGGTCTGAAGGGTTGTCTTGTTTCGGCTTCTCGCGCGCCGGATCAAATCGATGAAAATCCGGTTTTGTTTGTCGCGGCGGCTTGTGCTGAAGGTCAAACCCGTTTCGAAGGCTTAGGCGAATTGCGGGTCAAAGAAAGCGATCGTTTGGCCGTAATGGCAAAAGGTTTAAAAGACTGTGGTGTCGACGTTGAAGAAGGCGAAGACTGGCTGGTGGTGAACGGTGTGGGCGGCACGGATGTGAACGTTCCCGGTGGAGCCACGGTGGCGTCCAGTTTAGACCACCGCATTGCCATGGCGTTTTTAGTGCTGGGTATGAATGCCCAAAACCCCATTACGGTGGATGATGCCAGCCCGATTGAAACCAGCTTTCCCGGATTTCGACACCTGATGGAAAGCTTAGGCGCCACATTTCAAACAGAAGAACAGGAAAACTCATGAACATCGTGATTGCGGTTGATGGCCCGGCAGCGGCGGGTAAAGGCACTTTGGCCAAACGTTTGGCGGACAAATATGGGTTGGCCCAGTTGGATACGGGTCTCTTGTATAGAGCCGTGGGCTATAAAGTGATCAGCCAAGGCGGCGATCCCGAAAATATTGAAGTGGGTGAAGCCGCCGCCCGATCCCTAGACCCGGCAGAATTGGCGAACAGTTCATTGCGCACGGACGAAGCCGCCCAAGCCGCCAGCAAGGTTTCGGCAATCCCCGGCGTTCGGGCCGCATTGCTTGATTTTCAACGCAATTTTGCGGCAAATCCGCCCGCATTAGCAGACGGATCGGCGGCAAAGGGCGCGATTTTAGACGGTCGCGACATTGGTACGACGGTTTGCCCAGACGCAGCTGCAAAGCTTTTCATCACCGCAAGCACCGAAATCCGCGCAGAACGGCGTTTTAAAGAGTTGCAGTCGCGCGGTCTTGGGGCTATATATGCCCGCGTTCTCGAAGATATGGTGGAACGGGATGCTCGCGATTCAGGTCGCAGCGCTTCGCCTCTAAAGGCCGCAGATGATGCGTGCATTTTAGACACCAGCGAATTGGATGCGGATCAGGCTTTCGAGCAATCCGTTGAATTCATCACTTCAAAGAACAACTTCTGATCCAGAACCTCGGTTCTCAGAAGTTTATTCACCGTCACACGCTCAAAGAAGGGTGTGGCATATTTTGTGTTAAAGACCATCGGAACCAACCGTTTGGCCAGAAAGTAAAATAAATAAGGAAGACCATAATAATGACGACAGAAAATTTTGCGGACCTTTTAGAAGAGTCCTTTGGCGGCCGTGATGGCTTTGAAGGCAGCGTGCTGAACGGCACAGTTCTTCGCATCGACGGCGACGCCGTACTTGTAGACGTTGGACTAAAGTCCGAAGGTCGCATCCCCATGAAAGAATTTGGCGCTGGCGCTGAGGCAGATAAAATTGCCGTTGGCGACAAAATCGACGTCTTCGTCGAACGCTATGAAGACCGTGATGGCTTGATCCGCCTCAGCCGGGAAAAAGCCCGTCGCGAAGAAGCTTGGATCAGCCTCGAAAAAGAATTCGAATCCCAAACACGCGTTACCGGTTCTATCTTTGGCCGTGTTAAAGGTGGCTTTATTGTTGACCTTAATGGCGCCGTGGCGTTCTTGCCGGGTTCACAAGTTGACATCCGTCCGGTTCGTGACGTCACACCTTTGATGAACATGCCTCAGCCTTTCCAAATCTTGAAAATGGATCGTGCCCGCAACAACATCGTTGTATCTCGTCGTGCTGTGCTTGAAGAAGCCCGCGCCGAAGCTCGTTCTGAATTGATTGCTCAGCTTAAAGAAGGCGACGTGCTTGAAGGTGTTGTCAAAAACATCACCGATTATGGTGCATTCGTCGATCTTGGCGGCGTAGACGGCTTGTTGCACGTGACCGACATTGCTTGGAAACGCATCAACCATCCTTCCGAAGCTCTGCAAGTTGGCCAAACCGTCAACGTTCAGGTTATCCGCTTCAATGCTGACACCCAACGTATTTCATTGGGCATGAAACAATTGGAAGCTGATCCTTGGTCTGGCGTCGAAGCGGCTTACCCAATCGGCACAAAACTTAAAGGTCGCGTGACCAACATTACCGATTACGGCGCATTCGTTGAATTGCAAGCCGGTGTTGAAGGCTTGGTTCACGTTTCTGAAATGTCTTGGACCAAACGCAACGTTCACCCAGGCAAAATCGTTTCCACTTCTCAAGAAGTTGAAGTTATGGTTTTGGACGTGGATTCCGAMAAACGTCGTATTTCATTGGGCTTGAAACAATGTGGCGACAATCCTTGGGATTCMTTCTTGGTTACGCACACTGCGGGYACCGAAGTCGAAGGCGAAATCAAAAACATCACCGAATTTGGTTTGTTTATTGGTTTGACCGAAGAAATCGACGGTATGGTTCACTTGTCTGACCTGTCTTGGGATTTGAGCGGCGAAGACGCCATCAAAGAATTCACCAAAGGCGAYGTTGTTAAAGCCAAGGTTCTGGAYGTWGATGTTGCCAAAGAACGYATTTCTTTGGGCATCAAACAAATGATCAAAGACCCGTTCGCAGAAGGCATGACTGGCATGAAGCGCGGTTCTGTTGTGACGTGTGAAATCACGGCCATCACAGATGGCGGCATCGAAGTTACCGCTGGTGACGGCGTTCCTGGCTTCATCCGCAAGGCTGAATTGTCCCGTGACCGTTCCGAACAACGTCCGGATCGTTTTGCGACTGGCGAAAAAATCGATGCGAAAATTATGCAAATCGATGCCWCYAGCCGYAAATTGACCTTGTCSGTTAAAGCTTTGGAAGTTCAAGAAGAAAAAGCCGCGATGAACGAATATGGTTCATCCGATTCCGGCGCTTCTTTGGGTGACATCTTGGGCGCTGCTTTGAAGGAAAAAAGCACTGGCGACGAACCAGAAGCTCCTAAAAAAGCCGCTCCAAAGAAAAAAGCAGCCGCTAAAAAAGACGAAGCTGAAGCTGGCGAAGAATAATCTTCCCCACCTAAGCTTTTAAAAAAAAGAAACGCCCCCGGCTTTGTTGTCGGGGGCGTTTTTTTTGTTTAAGTTATGTGGACCTGATTTTTAAAAGCAACATCTAAGGATCCCCTCATGTCTACAGACACAGACCTCTTGATTGAACGGCGACGGGCGCGGCGGCAAAGCTTGTTTTGGAAAGTTGTGGCTGGTGTGGCGGTGACCAGTGTTGTGGCCTTGCTGGCTACGGGGGGGGCGAATTCTCTGAGCTCTCTGGGGCAACTGAGCAACATGGGTACGCTTGGGTCATCTCAGGTGAACGAAGATCATATTGCGCGGCTCAACATCGAAGGTATTATTTTGGAAGACCGCTGGCGCGATGCCCTCATTGATGACTTAAAAGACAATGCCCAAGTCCAGGCCGTGGTGGTTTACATCAACAGCCCCGGCGGTGGCGTCGTGGGCGGAGAAAACCTGTATCGCAACTTGCTGAGCTTGGCCGAAGAAAAGCCCGTTGTGGCCGTAATGGGCTCTGTGGCGGCGTCTGCGGGCTATATGACCSCGATCAGTGCCGAACGTATTTT
The DNA here is from genome assembly GCA_002732845.1 of Rhodospirillaceae bacterium. Lineage (GTDB taxonomy): Bacteria > Pseudomonadota > Alphaproteobacteria > Rhodospirillales > Magnetovibrionaceae > JANLGW01. The sequence goes on along the minus strand of NVSZ01000053.1, from coordinate 7,310 downwards.
TGCCCGCGAAGGCACCATCACCGGATCGATTGGGGTGCTGTTTGAATCCACTGAAATTACAGGCTTGTTGGAAAAAATTGGGGTTAAAGCCGAATTGGTTAAAAGTGCGCCTTTGAAGGCTCAGCCCAACCCCTTGGAATCGTTCAGCGCGGATGGGCGCGCCGCTATTAAAGCTGTGGTTATGGACATGTACGATATGTTTGTCGAGATGGTTGTGGACCGTCGAAATTTAAGCCGGGCCGAAGTTTTGTTGCTGGCCGATGGGCGTATTTATACCGGGCGCCAAGCTGTTAAAAATGGGCTGGTGGATGCCATCGGCGGTGAAAAAGAAGCCATTGTTTGGCTGGAAACGGAAAAAGGCCTMGCGGCCGATTTGCCCGTGGTTGAGGCCAAACCTGATTATCCAAAGACCAATTTCCTGCAACGTTTTGTGGGTGCCGTAGGAAAAGCTATGGCTTCAGAACGACTTACCCTTGACGGCTTGCTCGCGGTTTGGCACCCTAGGATGTAGAGATTGACGGTGAAACGTATATTTTTTGGCAATTTCCGCCCCCGAGTCTTATCAAAGGAAAGCCAAATAAAAAGGTGTTTAGAATGACAAAATCTGAATTGATTCAAAGACTTGCCGAGGCTAATCCGCACCTGTATTTGCGCGATGTGGAACGGATTGTGACCACTATTTTTGACGAAATTACGAGTGCGCTGGCGGATGGAGATCGTGTTGAATTGCGCGGTTTTGGGGCGTTTTCGGTCAAAGAACGTGGCGCACGTACCGGACGCAACCCGCGTACAGGTGATGCTGTGGAAGTTCCCGCAAAATATGTGCCTTACTTTAAAACGGGCAAACAGCTTCGTGAAAAGCTGAACGCAAATACTTGATTTTTAAAGGACGGGCTGAGTTTTTGAACTTGCCCCCAAAGGCTGGAGTATAGCCCCGTGCGGCGTATTTTCTCTTGGGTGTCTTGGTTGTTGTTGGTGCCGATTTTGGCCGCCGCCGTGACCTTTGCCCTGAACAACAAACACTTCTTAGAACTGAACCTTTGGCCCTTTGGCTTAACGATAGAACTGCCCCTGTATTTGGCGTTTTTTGGCGCGATGATCTTTGGTGTGGTGCTGGGCAGTATTGTGACGTGGCTGGGTCAGGGCCGGGTGCGCTCAAATCTGCGCGTACAAGCTTATGACGGTGAAGTGGCCCGGCGCGAACTTCGAACCGAGCGTGAAAAGTTTGAGGCGCTTGAGCAAGAACTCAAAACGCTCAGGGTTTCGGCGACCACCGTCTCACAACCCGCTTCTGCACCGACAACAGATTTGGCGGTGGTGACGAAGACCGCATCTGAAACGACTCCAAAACCGGCACAGCAAACACTCTCGCCGCAAAAACAAGCAGGTTAATCCATGACAGATATAACGCACCCTTGGCAACGCATCTTTGTTGCGCTTGATACCACCGATGTGAGCAAAGCGGTTGATTTGGCAAACGGCCTTAAAGGATCTGTGGGCGGCGTTAAGGTGGGTAAAGAATTTTTCACGGCGAACGGACCCGAAGGCGTACACCGCATCACCGAATGCGGTATGCCGCTGTTTTTGGATTTAAAATTTCACGATATTCCCAATACCGTTGCCAGCGCCATTCGCGCATCCTTGGCCTTAAAACCGTTTATGGTCAACGTCCATGCCAGCGGCGGAAGTCGCATGATGATTGCTGCCGCCGACGCCGCAAAGGATACGGATACAACTGTGTTAGGTGTCACCGTTTTAACCTCTATGTCGGGTGAAGATTTGGCCGAAGTCGGCGTTGACGTCGAACCCTTGGAACAAGTCCTGCGTTTGGGCAAACTGGCCAAATCCAGCGGCTTGGACGGTGTGGTCTGTTCGGCCAAAGAAGTCGTGGCCCTTCGCGGTGCTGTCGGCAAAAATTTCAAACTGGTCGTGCCCGGCATCCGTCCCACATGGGCCAGTGCAGACGACCAACGCCGCGTCGTCACCCCCAAAGACGCCATTGATCTGGGCGCAGACTACCTCGTCATCGGTCGCCCCATCACGGGCCACGCCGACCCGATCAAAGCAGCACGTTTGATTGCGCAAGAACTGACCGACATTTGAAAGATTTAACACGCCAATTGCAAGATACATGGCAATTGTTCCGTGGGCATTATGGCGCAGTGCTTCTTGCCGCTCTTTTGCCGTTCATCTGTTCCCACTTGGTGGTTCTTTTGGCCCGGAAAATCGGTATGCCTTATCGTTTGGGGCTGGACTTTGTTCATGGAATTTTTGTTCTGGGATATTTGGCGGCTATCGTGCGGCTGGAGTTTTTTGGCTTGGCAAAATTTGGTTTTGCTGTGCCGAAACTTCGCTGGCCCGGCTTTAAGTCTTTGTTTTTGGCCGCTGTATCGGTGGGGCTGATCGGCCTGCCCGTGGCTTTGATCCTGCACCCTATCACCCAAGGCTTGGAAGCCTTCGCCGATGAACGCGGCGGGCTATGGGCATTCGTTCCAACCATCATGGTGCCTGAATTTACTATGACGACTTTAGTGGGCTTGGCCTTGGCGGCGGCTTTGGGTAAAGTGTCTTCATGACAGTTGATGTAAAAATTTGTGGCATAAATTCAGCCGAAGCCTTGGACGCCGCCGTTAAAGGCGGAGCCAAAATGCTCGGCTTTGTGTTTTTTCCGCCGTCTCCCCGCTGTGTGACGCCGGATGAGGCCCGCGCTTTGATGGCTTTGGTGCCAGAGGGCGTGCAAAAGGTTGCGTTGATGGTGAACCCTGATGATTATGACGTGGGGGCGGTGTGCCGCAAGTTACCCGTCGATATCTTACAATTGCACGGTTCGGAAAGTTTAGAGCGCATTGGGGATATCAAGGCGAGGCTCGGATTACCAATTATGAAAGCCGTGGGGAYTTCCGGTCCCGAAGACATCCTGCGCGCGCACGATTATGAAAGCATTTGCGACCGTATTTTGCTAGACGCTAAACCACCCAAGGATGCCAAGCTTCCGGGTGGCAATGCGTTAAGCTTTGATTGGGACTTGATTAAGGGCGAAACGTGGGGGAAACCGTGGATGTTGGCGGGCGGCTTAAGCCCTGAAAACCTTGAAGACGCGGTGAAAATCAGTGGGGCCAAGGCCGTGGATGTGTCCAGCGGCGTCGAAGATGCGCCGGGTCATAAAAGTGTGCAAAAAATCCAAGACTTTTTGAAGTTGGCGCAAACGCTGTAAAGCCTTTCAAAGCCGGACATTCCTTGCTATTGTCCGGCCTCAAAATCAATCTGGTGAAGACAGCTATGAGCAAGCCCAATACTTATCGTGAAGGACCCGACCAAAATGGCCGTTTTGGCATTTTTGGCGGGCAATTTGTTGCCGAAACCCTGATGCCTTTGGTCCATGATGTGGCCGAAGCTTATGAGGCGGCGAAAAACGACCCCGAATTTGCGCGGGAAAAAGATTATTATCTGGCGCAATACGTGGGCCGTCCCAGCCCGTTGTACTTTGCCGAACGCCTGACCGAACAATTTGGTGGGGCTAAAATCTATCTCAAACGTGAAGATTTAAACCATACCGGCGCGCACAAGGTCAACAACACCATCGGTCAGATTTTGTTAGCCAGACGCATGGGCAAAACCCGCATCATCGCCGAAACTGGCGCGGGTCAGCACGGCGTTGCCACCGCAACGGTCTGTGCTTTGTTTAACATTCCCTGCACCATTTACATGGGCACCAAAGACATCGAACGCCAAGCGCCCAACGTGTTTCGCATGAAAATGCTGGGCGCCGAGGTTAAACCCGTCACGGTTGGGTCGTGTTCCTTAAAAGACGCCATGAACGAAGCCATTCGCGATTGGGTGACCAATGTTCACGACACTTATTTTTTGATTGGCACGGCGGCGGGCATGCATCCGTTCCCCATGATGGTTCGTGATTTTCAATGTGTGATCGGCGATGAAGTACGTGTGCAGTGCATGGAAGCCGAAGGCCGCTTGCCCGATACGTTGGTGGCGTGCATTGGTGGCGGATCAAATGCGATTGGTTTGTTTCATCCGTTCTTGGACGAACCCGATATTCGCATCATCGGCACCGAAGCCGCCGGACGCGGCATTGAAACCGGAAAACATGCGGCCAGCCTGAACGCGGGATCACCCGGTGTATTGCACGGCAACCGCATGTATCTGTTGCAAGACGACGATGGTCAAGTGATGGAAGCCGACAGCATTTCTGCGGGCCTCGATTATCCGGGTATCGGTCCAGAACATTGCTGGTTACATGACACGGGCCGGGTTGAATACGTTCCCGTGACCGATGATGAAGCCTTGGAAGCCTTTCAGTTAATGACCCGCCTTGAAGGGATTATTCCGGCGTTGGAATCGTCTCATGCCTTGGCGTATGTTAAAAAACTCGCCCCCCAATTGTCCAAAGACAACATCTTGGTGATGAATTTGTCCGGGCGTGGCGATAAAGATTTAAACACCGTGGCAGCTCACATGGGCGTGGAAATGGGGGTGAACTTATGACCGTAAATTTCGAAACACGCCTTGATCGCCGCTTTGCCAAATTGAAAGCCGAAGGCCGAGGAGGCTTGGTGACTTTTTTAACCGCCGGCGATCCCGACCCTGTGACGGCTCTTAAAATTTTAAAAGGCTTGCCAGCCGCAGGTGCCGACGTGATCGAATTGGGCATGCCGTTTTCCGATCCCATGGCGGATGGTCCGGCTATTCAGGCGAGTTCCCTGCGTGCCTTAAACGCGGGCATGACACTGATTAAAACCCTCGATCAAGTGCGTGAATTTCGCAAAGACGATGACGAGACTCCCATTGTTCTAATGGGCTATTACAATCCGATTTATCATTATGGCGTGGACAAATTTGTCACAGACGCCAAGGTTGCGGGCGTCGACGGTCTAATCGTCGTTGATTTGCCGCCCGAAGAAGAAGCGGAATTGTGCCTGCCAGCATTGGCCGGGGAAATTAACTTTATCTTCCTCACCACGCCCACAACGGATGACGCGCGCTTGCCAACGGTTGTCAAAAATGCCTCTGGCTTTGTGTATTATGTTTCGGTCACAGGCGTCACGGGGGCCGCTTCGGCTCAGGTGACGGATGTTGAGGCCGCGGTGGCGCGCATTCGAAAATATACAGACCTGCCGATCGCCGTGGGCTTTGGCRTCAATACGCCCCAAGCGGCTAAAAACGTGGCAAGTGTTGCCGATGCCGCCGTGGTGGGCTCGGCCTTGATCAAGGTGATCTTGGAAAATTTAGATGAAAATGGCAAAGCGACAGACGGACTTGTAGACAAAGTCCTCACCTTTGCGCAACAATTAGGCGACGGTGTTCGCGAAATCAGTAAAAAATAAAGGATGCGGGTATGAACTGGCTTAAAGATTTTGTCCGGCCCAAACTAAAACAATTGGTCAGCGGCGGGAAAGATATTCCCGATAACATGTGGCATCAATGCTCATCGTGCCAACAGATGATTTTCCATCGTGATCTGACCGCCAACGATCATGTCTGCCAACATTGTGGACATCACATGCGCATCACCGTTGATCGCCGTTTGGAATTATTGTTTGACGGGGGCGAATACAAAACCGTTGATTTTGCCTCTCAGGTTGTTGACCCGCTGAAATTCAAAGACCTTAAAAAATACACCGACCGCATCAAAGAACACCAAGCTAAATCCGGTGCCGAAGAAGCCTTGGTCGTCGCACACGGTAAAATGGGCGGACAAAACGTTGTGATCGCGGCTTTTAACTTTGCCTATATGGGCGGGTCCATGGGCACCGCCGTTGGCGAAGGCATTGTCACCGCATCGCGTTTGGCACAAGTCCAAGACGCGTCGCTGATCATCGTTCCGACATCTGGTGGCGCGCGCATGCAAGAAGGTATTTTGTCTTTGATGCAAATGGCACGCACAACCATCGCGGTGGAAGAGGTCAAAGAAAAAGGTCTTCCCTACATCGTGGTTTTGACCGACCCCACCACGGGGGGCGTGTCGGCTTCGTTTGCCATGTTGGGCGATATTCAAATCGCTGAACCGGGCTGCACCATTGGTTTTGCCGGACGCCGCGTGATCGAACAAACCATCCGTGAAGAATTGCCCGAAGGCTTCCAAAGTGCCGAATACTTGTTGGAACATGGCATGATTGACATGGTTGTTGAACGCAAAGAACTGCGCTCAACCTTGGTGAGAATTTTGTCGTTGTTGCGCAATACGGGCGCTCCGGCCGACGTGGTGGCTTTGAATACGCCCGTGATCGAAGGTCCGGTCGAAGGTGAAATTCCCCACGGCGCGAGTCCTGAATAATTAACATGGACTCTATTCTTGAACGTTTAAATGCACTGCATCCAAAATCGATTGATTTGGTTTTGGACCGGGTTGTGCGGTTGTTGGGTGCGCTGGATAACCCTCACCATAAGTTACCGCCCGTTGTGCACGTTGCAGGCACCAACGGCAAGGGCTCCACAATCGCGTTTTTGCGCGCCTTTTGTGAGGCCGCGGGCCTGCGCGTTCACGTCTATACCTCGCCGCACTTGGTACGCTTTAACGAACGCATTCGGGTGGCGGGTAAACTGATCACCGACGATGCGTTAGACGCTATTTTAAAGGAGTGCGAGGCCGCAAACCAAGGCCAGCCCATCACCTTTTTCGAAATCACCACGGCCGCCGCGTTCTTAGCTTTTTCGCGCACCGACGCTGACATCGTGTTGTTGGAAACGGGGTTAGGCGGACGCTTGGATGCGACCAATGTGATTGAACGTCCTCGCCTGACCTGCATCACGCCGGTGTCACTTGACCACCAACATTATTTGGGCAACGACGTGAAAACCATCATGGGGGAAAAGGCCGGCATCTTGAAATCAGGTGTGCCGTGCATCGCCGCTAAGCAAGGCTCAAAAATTTTACAAAAGGTTCTGGAAAAAGCCGCCAGTGCCGCGCGCGCACCGCTATTGTGTGAAGGCAAAGTGTGGTTTTCGCGCGTGTCAGGTGGTCGGCGTGGAACGCCCGCCATGATCTATACAAATGGCGGCGAAGACCGCACCTTCCCCATGCCACGACTGGCCGGGCAGCATCAGGTGCGCAACGCAAGCTTGGCCATTGCCTGCGTTGAAGCCTTGGCTCCTGACTTTGAAATTTCCGATGCCGCCATCGCCTTGGGCCTGAACACCGTGCAATGGCCGGGGCGTTTGCAACACATCACCCAAGGACCGCTGGCCGATATGTTAGACGACGGGTTCGAACTGTGGTTAGACGGCGGCCATAACAAAGCAGCGGCGGAAATGTTGGCCCAGCATACCCGGCGCTGGCGCGGCAAAGATATCTG
>NVSZ01000052.1 GCA_002732845.1 Rhodospirillaceae bacterium | reverse complement strand
CAGAATCGATTCGACAAAATTGTCYGAACCGTTKSWRTTTTCAGKGYYGGKGTTGTTTGTCRTCAGCCCCAKCGCAAAATGCCCATCGGCAGCRCGTTGSACTTTTAAGCTGGGRCCRAAAAATTCGATRGASCGCGGSGCCACMACGCCTTTSAACAARGCYTTGGCRCTTAAAGATATGGAAATTTCGGGAACYGTGGCGATCACATCGCCCGAAGCCAGTTTCGATYGCACGTTCACAACSCGAATATCTAAGGTTCTTTCCCAYCCSGCCCACGTCAAAATGGTGTCTTCGACGGTGATGTCAAACGCGCCTTGGTACGCGTCGTCCAGCGCTGTTTCCAAATAAGGGGTTAAAAAGCCAATAGATACAGGGCCAGATGCCAAGCGCCAGGCGACCAAAAGCATCGCCACCAGCATGCCGATGCCTAGACCGCCGAGGATTTTTACGCTTCCACTTAAGGCTCGTTTGAACAGTTGTCTTTCCTCATTAATTTTAACGACTATACTTACGCTAAATATCTATTCATAGGATACCAAATTAATACCATGARCCTGTTTAAATTCAACCCTCTCGACCTGCCCGGATGTGCTTTTGAAGATCGTGCCCAAGTCGGCTGGGACCGTTTTTTCGAAGCCGTCAAAGGCAACGACGAATTAGAAGCCTTTGCAGAAGCTTTAAACACCTCGCCCTCCGGCAAAAAACTCGGACAAGCGGTGTTTGGAAATTCGCCGTTTCTAACGTCTTGTTGGCTGAAAGAGCCTCAGTTTGCCAAGGCCCTTTTAGAACAAGGCCCCARGGTTCAGGTCGATGCGGYGCTGAAAGCCACACGCGAAGACTCTGCTGGGTTAGACGATGCGGGCCTGAAACGTCATCTGCGCATTCAAAAGCGACGCATTGCGCTCGCCACCGCCCTTGGTGACATTGCGGGCATATGGGACCTGTCCACCGTGACCAAAGCTTTGTCTGATTTTGCCGATGCGTCAACTTCGGCGGCCTGTGCGTTTCACCTGTTGGAGTTAAATCGRCGGGGAAARATCAAACTCAAAGAYYCMYAWRRWYYRKMWTTARKYTYAKRMMKYRWRKWWTYKKSMRWRRSCWMWSWRSRTRGKWTCGAGCTGAACTATTCGTCCGATATTGACCTGATTATTTTGTACGATCCCGAATGTTTAGAAGCCGATGACCCCATGGCGTTGGGTCAACACTTTGTGCGCTTGGCGCGCGGCGTGGTGTCCACACTGGATGAGCGCACCGCCGATGGTTATGTATTTCGCACCGATTTGCGTTTGCGCCCTGATCCGGGCTCAACACCACTGGCGATTTCAACACTGGCGGCCGAAGTTTATTATGAAAGCATCGGTCAGAACTGGGAACGCGCCGCCATGATCAAGGCGCGCCCGGTGGCCGGGGACAAAGTCGCCGGACAAAAGTTTCTGGATTTTCTGACCCCGTTTATTTGGCGCAAAAGTTTAGACTTTGCGACCATTCACGACATTCAATCCATCAAACGTCAAATCAACACCCACCGGGGTGGGCATAGCATTAAGCTTTTGGGCCATAATGTTAAATTGGGGCGCGGCGGCATTCGCGAAATTGAATTTTACGCCCAAACCCAGCAATTAATCTGGGGGGGACGAGACCGATCATTGCGCACCGTGCCGACCCGAGAGTCTTTAACGGCCTTGGTGAATGCCAAGATCGAAAAGGCCGAAAATGCCAAAACACTCACCAAAGCTTATGAATACCTGCGCCGGGTTGAACACCGCATTCAAATGGTCGATGACGAACAAACGCATACCCTGCCCGACACCGAAGAAGGCGTCAGCCACATTGCGACGTTCATGGGGTATGACGATCTGGAAAGTTTTCGCACCGATATCCTTGCCACCTTAGTCCAAGTGGAAACGCTGTTTGGTCAGCTGTTTGAAGATGAAAGTCAGACGCACAGCGCCACCGCTGAAAAAGCCAACTTGATTTTCACCGGAACCGATTGCAGTCCTGAAACTTTGCAAGCCCTTGAAGAAATGGGGTATGCGAATGTTTTGACCATCGATACGGTGGTGCGGGGGTGGCATCACAGCCGTTACCGTGCCATGCGGTCCACCCGTGCCCGCGCGCTGATGGAAGAATTAATCGGACCGATTTTAACCGCCATGGCCAATACCAGCGAACCCGACAAAGCTTTGTTGCGGTTTGACGAATTCCTGTCCAAATTGCCCGCCGGGGTACAACTGTTTTCCATGTTCCAATCGAACCCATCCATGTTGGATTTAATCGCCGACATCATGGGGACGGCTCCACGCTTGGCCGAACATTTGTCAAAAAAGGTTGGCGTGTTGGATGGTGTTTTGACATCCGGCTTCTTTGAAGTTTTGCCCAACGCCGCCGAAATGAAAGACGATTTGGACCACGATCTCGAAGAAGCGTCTTGCCTAGAAGACGTTTTGGACATCTGCCGCCGTTGGGCCAAAGACCGCAAATTTCAGGTCGGCGTGCAAGTGTTAAAAGGCAGCATCCGTGAACAAGACTCTCAACAAGCCCTCACCGATATCGCAGAGGTTTTGCTGCGGGCGCTGCAACCTCGCGTCGAACAAGAATTCATCATCCGCCATGGTCATATTCCGGGCGGGTCATTGGGCATTCTGGCGTATGGAAAATTGGGCGGGCGGGAAAAAACGCCCACCTCCGATATGGATTTAGCCTTTGTCTATTCTCATGATGCGGACGCCGAAGCCTCAGACGGTGAAAAACCGCTGGCCATCAGCCAATATTACACCCGCCTGTGTCAACGCATCATCAATGCCGTATCGGTGCCCACCGCAGAAGGCATGCTGTACGAAGTCGACATGCGCCTTCGCCCGCGGGGCAATTCAGGCCCGGTGGCGACCAGCGTGGACGCGTTTAAAAAATACCAAAAAACTGAGGCCTGGACGTGGGAACACATGGCCCTGACCCGCGCGCGTATGGTCACCGGAAACAATGAACTTAAAGCCCAAATGAAAGCCGTAATCACGGACATTCTAAGAATGTCCAGAGATCCACAAAAGTTGGTGGTGGACGTGGCAGACATGCGCGAACGCATGGACAAAGAACGCCACACCGACCAAATTTGGGCCATTAAAAACTATCGGGGTGGCTTGGTGGATGTTGAATTTATCGCCCAGTATCTGCAACTTTTGCACGGCGCGAAACATCCTGAAATTCTGTCCCCCACCACGCACACAGCCTTGAAAAATCTAAAAGACGCAAAGCTTTTAGACGCTCAAACCGCCGACGGCCTGATCGAAGCGTTGGTCTTGTGGCAATCGTTGCAAGGTTTGTTGCGCCTGACCTTTAACGTGAAGCCGGATCGTAACGACATGCCCAAAAGCCTGCGCCGTTATATCTCGCGCATTGCCGAAWCYGATAACGCCGAAGACGCCGAAGAAAAAATCAAAACGAAGGCCGAATGGGTGCTAAACACCTTTAACAGCTTGGTCACAGACCCCGCCGAAATCGCCCGCCCCAACGTCAAATCAGATTTACAGAGCTAAAGTTCAAAAGGATAATTTCATGACTGTTTCCCCCGGTGATACCGCCCCCGCTTTTGATCTGCCCACCGATGGTGATGGCCAACTCAAACTGTCCGACCTGAAAGGCAAAAAGGTGGTGCTGTATTTTTACCCGCGAGATTCCACACCGGGCTGCACGACCGAAGGCAATGACTTCACCGATTTGCATGAGCAGTTTTCAGACRCCAACACCGTGATCGTTGGCGCCAGCAAAGACTCCGTCAAACGCCACAACAACTTTAAAGCCAAATACGAATTTCCATTCACTTTGGTGTCCGACGAAGACGGCGTGTTGTGTGAGGCTTATGGCGTTTGGGTTTTAAAGAAAAACTACGGCAAAGAATATATGGGCATTGAACGGTCCACGTTCCTGATCGACGAAAACGGTAAGATTTTGGACGTCTGGCGAAAAGTGCGCGTCAAAGAGCATGCTCAAAAAGTGCTCGAGACCGTTCAAGCGCTGTGAGACTGCCAAAAACATTAACTGACGCCGCCGGGTTGGTTTTGGCAGAACCTGAGCCCGCCGAAAAGGTGCGTCTGACGTATCTGTATGGCAAGGCTTGGCAAGACGGAGAAATTTCTGAAGTGGGCGATTCCGCTCCGCCCGACCATCCGGGGCGTCCACCAAAACCACAACTTTGCATGCCCGCCGACATGCCCAAGCGCTCGAAGGGATCGGGCAAACGGCGCACCGCATTAATTCACGCCATCGCGCATATTGAACTGAACGCCATTGATTTGGCTTGGGACGTGGTGGCGCGGTTTGTCGCGGAAGACTTCCCCAAAGCGTTCAGTGACGATTGGGTTCAAGTCGCCGTGGACGAAGCCAAACATTTTGAAATGTTGGTGGCAAGGCTTCAAGAACTCGACGCCGAATACGGTGATTTTCCGGCTCATAATGGATTGTGGGAAGCCGCCCTAACCACCCGCGACGATGTTTTGGATCGCTTAGTTTTGGTGCCCATGGCGCTGGAAGCACGTGGATTGGATACCACTCCCGCCACCGTCGAACGCTTAACCGCCAATAACGACATCGCCACCGCCGACCTTATGGCGACCATCGCCGAAGACGAAGTTTCCCACGTGGCGGCGGGTGTGCGTTGGTTTGAATATGTCTGTAAAAAACGCGGGCTTGATCCTGTTCCCACATTCAAAACCCGCATCACCAAAACCTTAAAAGGCCGCCTAAAACCACCCTTTAATCACGTCGCCAGAGACTTAGCGGGTATGAACCGAGCCTATTATGAAGCGTGATGCTTGAAAACTTGTGTGGGCGGGGGTAAAAACAATCATACATTTTTTAAATGGAAATCCGCATGAGTGACGAAGCCAAAAACGAAAACCCCGAAGGCGAAGCCCCCGACCCTGAGATCGAGGATACGGACGAAAATGCCGAGCCCGATCAAGATGCTGAGGCCGCTGAAGAAAAAAAGCCCGGTCTGAAAGACAAGCTGGCTGCCCATAAAATCATGGTTTTTTCGGTTTTGTTTTTGGTTATCGTGGCCGGAACCGTTGCAGGCCTTTATTTCACGGGTATGCTGACGGCCAAAAAGCCCCACGAAATCAGTTTGGCTCTGCCCGACGCGGCGGTATTTCATGAAATTCCAAAAATCACCGTCGACTTAAAACCATCGCCCAAACACTCGCGCCCGTTTATTCGTTTGGTGATGCAAGTTGAATTGCAAGGCGAGTCCGCCAAAACATCATTCATTGAACGCGAAACTAAAATTCTGGACGCCATGCAAACTCATTTGCGCACCTTAACGGTTCAGGAATTGCAAGACACCGATGGCACCCAACGTTTGCGCACGGACCTGTTGATGGTGATCAACAACGTGATCCGCCCCGAACGCGCGATCACCGTCTATTATAAAGAAATCATGATCCGTTAATCGATATCTTCGACGAGCCCACTGCCGCCTTTAACACGATGCGCCAAGGCGGCTTCCATAAACTGATCTAAATCCCCGTCCAGAACCGCGCTGGTATTGGATGTTTCCACACCCGTGCGCAGATCTTTGACCATTTGATAAGGTTGCAACACATAGGACCGGATTTGATGGCCCCAACCGATGTCGGTTTTGGCATCGTGTTCGGCTTGCGAGGTTTCTTCGCGGCGCCGCAATTCGGCTTCGTACAACCGCGCGTTCAGCATTTTATAGGCAGCCGCGCGGTTTTTGTGTTGAGACCGGTCATTTTGACACTGCACCACAATGCCCGACGGAATGTGCGTGATGCGCACGGCGGAATCGGTTTTGTTAATATGCTGACCACCCGCACCAGAGGCGCGATAGGTATCGACCCGCAAATCTTTGTCGTCATAACTCACGTCAATGTCGTCATCGATTTCGGGATACACCCACACGGATGAAAAACTGGTGTGGCGGCGTGCACTGGAATCATACGGCGATATGCGCACCAAACGGTGCACACCGGATTCCGTTTTCGCCCAGCCATAGGCATTTTCACCGGAAATTTTAATGGTGACGGATTTAATCCCGGTTTCTTCGCCGGGGCTTTCTTCCAGCCATTCGGTTTTATAACCGTGCTGGTCGGCCCAGCGCACATACATGCGCGTGATCATTTCCGCCCAATCTTGGGCCTCGGTGCCACCGGCCCCTGCATGCACTTCCAAATAACAATTGTTGGCATCGGCTTCACCCGACAACAACGTCTGAAGCTCGGCTTTACCGGCCCGTTTTTTGGCGTCCTGCAAGGTCGCTTCGGCGTCTTCGATGATGTCTTGGTCGTCTTCCAGCTCACCCATTTCGATCAGTTCAACGCTGTCATCCAGATCGCTTTGCAATCCGTCAACTTCCTTGATCAAACCATCCAGTTTGGTGCGTTCTTTCATCAAGGCCTGCGCCTTGGTCGCATCGTTCCAAAGCGCTGGGTCTTCGGAAAGCGCGTTTAATTCGTCCAGCCGGACAACCGCCTGATCATAGTCAAAGATGCCTCCTCAACAGTTCAATCGACTGTTTGAGGTCTTCGGTAACCGTTTCAATCTCAGCCCGCATGGTGGGGTCCTTATATGGTGGAATGGTGTTAAGGATTTGTAACGGTTCAGAGAAGATGGGGCAAGCAGATTTCACTCCCCCGTCATGACCGGGCTTGATCCGGTCATCCACGTCTTTACATTTTCAATACAGGCTTAAGTCGTGGATACGCGGGTCAAGCCCGCGCAAGACAGCGTCTCAAAAAGAATAGTCACGCATCTAATACAATCCGCCCGTTCCCGTCGTCGGCGCTTCGTTTCCGCCTTCGATTGTTCCGGGAATATCTCCGAATTCTTGGCCGATGACTTGGGCTGTTGAAGTTGGCACGGTGCCGGGTTTGAAGGCTTCTTGAATCCAGTTACGTTCCCCCACACGCACAGGCAAGCCCGTGGTGGCGTTCACACGAACCAGCAAAATGCCCGGTGGAATTCGGAACGGGATGGCCGGAGAATCGGCCAACGCACCTTTCATGAAATCGGTCCAGATGGGCAAGGCCACGGAAGCACCCTGTTCGTTTTTACCCAGCGACCGGGGCACGTCAAATCCGGTAAATACACCCACGGCCAAATCCGGGGAAAAGCCGATGAACCAGGCATCGCGCCCGTCATTGGTTGTTCCGGTTTTGCCCCCCAACGGTTTGCCCACGGCTTTGGCACGACGTCCCGTGCCGCGTTGTATGGTGCCTTCCAACATCGACACCATTTGATAGGCGCTGGCGGGGTCGGTCAGCTGTTTGCGCAGGTCCGGAATTTCCGGCACGGCCTGACCCGTCCATGACAGGGCATCGCATCCCACGCATGGACGCTTGTCGTGTTTATAAATGGTCGTGCCATTGCGGTCTTGGATACGGTCGATAAAGGTCGGCTGAATTTTTTTGCCGCCGTTGACCAATTCACCATAACCCGCGGTGAGTCTTAACAACGTGGTTTCCCCTGCCCCCAAGCTCATCGCCAATTGGGGGGACAAATTATCAATCACGCCAAACTTTGCGGCATATTCGGCAATTTTTTCCATGCCAATATTTTGCGCCAAACGCACGGTCATCAGATTTCTGGACTTTTGAATGCCCAAACGCATGGTCGAGGGGCCATAGAATTTTTTGGTGTAGTTGGCCGGACGCCATTTGGGCAAGCCCTTGCCCTGATCAATCACAAACGGAGCATCCAAAATAAGGCTGGCGGGGGTGAACCCGGAATCCAGTCCCGCCAAATACACAAACGGTTTAAACGCCGAGCCCGGCTGACGTTTGGCTTGGGTTGCTCGGTTGAACTGGCTGGCTTCATAAGCAAATCCGCCCGACATCGCCAACACCCGTCCGGTGTGCGGGTTCAATGCCACAATGGCCCCTTGAATAGCGGGGATTTGCCGCAGTCCATAGGTGTTTTCAGGATAGTCATGGGTTTTGATGGTGTTGTCTTTTTTAGACCCTGTAGTGTAGGTCAGGACGGGTTCAACGGCAACCACATCGCCCACGATCAAAACATCAGCGGGCTTGCGAATACGGTCGCCCCGCTTTTCGCCCTTCATCCACACGCGCGCCCATTTCAGCTCTTTTAAGGGCAAGGTTGCGGGGCCTAGACCCTGTACGATGATGCTGGCAGTTTTGTCATCCAATGCTTCAACCACGGCCAATTTCCACGGGTCCAAGCCCTTGGGTGGTTTCAGAGTTTCTAGGCTGCGCACCATCGACGTGGCCTCGCTAATGTTAGAAATCGCCCCCCGCCACCCATGGCGGCGGTCGTACGCAATCAAACCATCACGCAAGGCCTTCCCGGCGATGACTTGCAGACGCGGGTCCAGCGTGGTTTGCACGCTCATGCCGCCCGTATACAAGGCATTGTCGCCATAAAGATCCGCCAGTTCCCGGCGCACTTCTTCGGCAAAAAAATCGGCTTTCACAAATTGCGTATCGGAACGATTGACCACTTTTAACGGTTCAGCCTTGGCCATGGTGGCTTCGGCCACCGAAATGCGTTCATCGATCAGCATACGCCCAATCACCCAATTGCGCCGGATCAAAGCGGCTTCTTTTTTGCGAATGGGGTGATAGTTCGCCGGAGCCTTCAACAGCGCCGCCAAGTATGCCGATTGGGCAATGGAAAGCTGGTCCAACGGTTTATCAAAATAGTTCAACGCCGCCGCCGCCACGCCGAACGAGCCATAGCCCAGATACACTTCGTTCAAATACAGTTCTAAGATACGTTGCTTGCTGAACGCCTTTTCAATGCGAAAGGCCAAGATGGCCTCTTTGATTTTGCGTTCATAAGAGACTTCGTTGGTCAGCAGGAAGTTCTTCGCAACCTGTTGAGTCAACGTGCTGGCCCCCACCGGACGCCGCCCGCTGCCGATATTTTTGATGTTGGTCACCAATGCGCGGACCAGCGATAAAAAGTCGACCCCCGAATGGGTATAGAAATTTTTATCTTCGGCCGCCAATACCGCCCCAATGACTTGGCGCGGCATCGCCCGCACCGGTACAAACACCCGA
Source organism: Rhodospirillaceae bacterium (assembly GCA_002732845.1). Classification (GTDB taxonomy): domain Bacteria; phylum Pseudomonadota; class Alphaproteobacteria; order Rhodospirillales; family Magnetovibrionaceae; genus JANLGW01. The sequence goes on along the minus strand of NVSZ01000052.1, from coordinate 9,594 downwards.
CGTTCGGTGGCGTATTCGGCCAATAATTGTCCGTCGCCGGCATGCACACGGGTCATCACGGCGGGTTCGTAATCTGCCAGTTGCTGATAATCGGGCAGGTCCTGACCAAAATGCCAAAACACATAGATCAAGCCTCCGGCCGCAGCGATACCGCCGATAAAGCCAAGGCTTAAAAGAATCCAGAATATTTTCAGTAACTTACCCATAGGCTACGGCGTCATCCTTAAATTCATCTTGATCTTCTTCGATAAAACCTTAGCGCGAAGGTATGACCCTAATGTGGCAAGAGCAAGAGGCAATGCACTTCTGGCAAAGCCGGATCACTGATTATAGGCTTGTTCAACACCTTTAAAATGACGATCTACGCCCCGGGCAATGGCTTTGGAGAGGCTTTTTCGGTATTTTTTGCTGAGCAGATTTTTTTGATCTTGGCGATTGGACAAGAATCCGGCTTCCAACAAAACCGAGGGCATGTCCGGAGCTTTCAACACCGCAAAGCCCGCATAGCGATGAGGATTGCGCAACAGCTTAATTTCGCGGCGCAGTTCGGAAACGATATTTTCGGCAACCTTGGCCGATTGGTTCATGGTTTCGCGCTGCGCCAAATCCAGCAAAATGTTGGTCACATCTTTGCTTTCGGTGCTCAGATCAATGCCCGCAATCAAATCGGATTTGTTTTCTTTTGCGGCCAACTTGGCGGCTTCTTTATCCGATGCTTTTTCCGACAAGGTATAAATCGAAAACCCACGGGTTCTTTTGTTGGGCATCGAATCTGCGTGCACGGAAATAAACAATTCTGCCCCGGCCTTGCGCGCGATGCTGACACGGTCGCGCAAGCGATGGAAAATATCGCGGGAACGGGTCATCACAACTTTATAGCGTCCGGTGGATTCCAAGACGCGTTTCAGTTCTAAACCCAGCGCCAACGTGATGTGTTTTTCATACGTATTTCCAAAACCAATGGTGCCCGGGTCAATGCCGCCGTGGCCCGGATCAATGGCAATGATGCGTTTACCCGGAACCGTGGGTTTGCGCGGGGGGATCGGCGGAATGTAAGCATTTTGTTGGGCGGGCACCGTATTTGCGGATGCAGATACATTCACATCTTTTATCGCACTGGCCACCAAAGCCGCTAAATCCTTTCGGTCCTTGGCGCGTTTAGACGCTAAGGTTTCCAAAAACTCGGTTTCCGAGGTTGGACTTAAGTCCATAACCAAGCGCCAGCGCTTGCCTTCTAACGGCTTTAAAAGAAAGACCTTATGAACAGTAACAGGGCCTTTTACATCAAAAACCATGCGCGACGTGCCGGGCGTGAACAGGCCATAGCGCATACCGTCCAACACGCCTTTGTTTTCCGGAAGCTTCTGGGCATCGATGTTCCAACGCACTTCGGGCAAATTGAGCACCACCCGATAAGGTTCGGGCAAGGTAAAGACATTAAAGTCAACGGTGCTGTCGAGTTCCAAAACAACGCGCGTGCGCTCGCCGTGCAARCCGACGCGCACCTCTGAWATCAGGGGGSTTTSGGCAAMRGATTCACYGATRAGGCCRAAAAAAACGACCMCAGCACACATCACAAGCCCMAAAAARCCCGTAAATTTCTGTATTTTAGAACGTAATAACATTAGTTTYGGAARGCTCCRGTCCTGTAAAACACCCCTAAAATCGGGATTCTCACTCATAATACAAGTGTAATCGTTAAATTTTACAAACTTTCTCTTCCAATATAAATCAATTAGACGATTGTGAAACAGACTTAGTCCGGCTATGTTAGCAAGGTTCAACGGTGAAATTCGATTATTTCATCGGTTATTTGAACTGTAGAGTTTTCCGCAAGCGCGGAAAGCGGAGGCGAAAGCCCGACATAATCTTTAGGTATGCATGTGTCCTATATACATGTGCAATATACATATGTCGTTGTGCCCACGCCAAAGAGGTTCWYRGAAGGRACTGGGAAACRGATCCCGCCTGTCYGRAGAATACCCCCGCTGTTTGCCGCTTGCGCTTGAAAAAAGGTTWCAATCMAATGCTTGCCTATWGCGCGCAGGCCGAAAARTTACACAACGCTGCGGCTCTCCTTATCCAAGGATCYGATRGCGATTTTKTGCGCGCRTATGGCARCTTACATAAAAGCACTYCYYTNNNGMAWCWGGYCMAYGSGCCTTTRMNTMWGANGGAGTCTATGGAGTTCCAAGACTAATGACAAAACGTATGCTGATCGATTCRGCCCACCCAGAGGAAACTCGGGTGGTGCTACTGGATGGGAATCAACTTGAAGATTTCGACGTAGAGGTTTCCTCCAGACGACAACTAAAAGGTAATATCTATCTGGCTAAAGTGATCCGCGTAGAGCCCTCTCTGCAAGCGGCGTTCGTCGATTACGGCGGAAACCGTCACGGGTTTTTAGCGTTCAGCGAAATTCACCCCGACTATTACCAAATTCCCATTGCGGATCGCGAAGAAGCGGCCGAAGCCGAAAACACACAGGAAGAATCTGAAACAGCTGAAACTTCCGAAGATGATGCTGACGGTGATGAAAACGGTGACGCCGGTGAAGGCAAGGCGGTCGAAGTTATCGGTGGAGATGATACCGACGACATCGAAGAAACCCAAACCAAAAGCCGTCGCCCCAGCGCACGCCGTTATAAAATCCAAGAAGTCATCAAACGCCGTCAGGTGTTGTTGGTTCAAGTGGTCAAAGAAGAACGCGGCAACAAGGGCGCTGCACTGACCACCTATATGTCATTGGCGGGTCGCTATTGCGTCTTGATGCCCAATACCGCACGCGGTGGCGGCATTTCACGCAAAATCACCAATTCAGCTGATCGCAAAGCTTTGAAAGCTATTTTGACCAGTTTGGATGTTCCCGAAGGTATGGCGGTTATTCTCCGCACCGCAGGCATTGGTCGCACCAAGGCCGAAATCAAACGCGATTTTGAATACCTGATCCGGTTGTGGAACAACGTGCGGGATTTGACTTTACAATCCACCGCCCCAACCTTGGTTCACGAAGAAGGCGACATCGTGCGGCGCTCGATCCGCGATTTGTATTCCCGCGACATCGAAGAAGTTCTGGTGCAAGGCGACGATGCTKRMRAAKMYKYYRWSRRYTYCRKGRAASTGTTGATCCCCAGCCATGCACGACGGGTTAAACATTATAAAGACGCCGAAACGCCCCTGCTCCGTCAGTTTGGCGTCGAAAGCCAAATGGACGCCATGCACAATCCTATCGTGCATTTGCCTTCTGGCGGTTATCTGGTGATCAATCCAACCGAAGCTTTGGTTTCCGTCGATGTGAACTCTGGTAAATCCACCAAAGAACGCAACATCGAAGAAACMGCTTTAAAAACCAATCTGGAAGCCGCCGATGCTTTGGCGCGTCAGTTAAAAYTGCGGGATTTAGCMGGYTTGGTTGTYATCGATTTCATCGATATGGACATCCATCGCAACAATTCCYMAGTCGAACGRCGCATGAAAGAAGCGTTGAAACATGACCGKGCSCGCATCCAAGTGGGYCGCATCAGTCCCTTTGGYYTGTTGGAAATGTCCCGTCAACGTCTGCGCCCCAGCCTGATTGAAACGTCTTCTGAACCCTGCCCATATTGTGCMGGAACCGGAATTCGYCGYTCMACMGATTCYACGGCTYTGGTCGTCYTGCGSGCCATTGACGAAGAAGGSGCCGGAAAYTCTTGCACCGAATTGACCGTGCACGTGCCAACGGCKGTTGCTTTGTATATYTTRAACAACAAACGCGACGCGGTTGTKGATTTGGAAARRAAGCATGGYTTTAAAATCRTCTTYGCAAAYGATGATTCYTTAATTCCGCCGGAYCTGCGTTTGGARCGCACCAAAAAYCARGATGGTGACACCATTTCTGAAATGGTCGCCACGCAACGCGCTGATACCGTCGAAGATACCAGCCGCAAACGCCGTCGTCGTCGGGGTGGTCGCAACAGAAACAGCAACCAACAAAACCAGAACCAAGATCAAAACCAGGATCAAAACCAAGATCAAGATCAAAACCAAGCCGAAACCACAGATACGGCTGAAAACGTTGCACCCAACACCCAAGACGGCGAAGCCAGTGCAGACGGGGAAGAACAACGGCCAAAACGTCGTCGCCGGTCCCGCCGCGGTGGTCGTGGTCGCAACCGAAATGCGAATGCAAACGCTGAAGCAACCGAAACAACAGATACACAAAGTGGTCAAAGTACTCAGAGTGCTCAAGGCGAAACGCCTGAGGGTGCAGAAGGCGCTGTTGCAACACCTCAAGAAGGTGCAGAAAACACACCGCCCGCCGAGGGTGAAGAAAAGCCAAAGCGTCGTCGTCCACGGCGCCGCAGACGCTCTTCTTCGGCGAACGCTGAAAATACGGAAGTTGTAACCTCTGAAGATAATACAAATCCTACAGAGGAGCAGTCCGGTGAGGCTAAGGTCGAAAGCAATGACAACGTCGGCGGTCAGACCGAAGAAACGGCTGAAAAGCCAAAACCTCGGCGCACACGGACGCGGACGCGGCGTAAAAAACCCGTAGAAGCAACAGCTGAAGGCGAAAGCTCTGAAGTTCCAACATCAGAAGCCGCGCCTGAAACCTCTGCAGAAAAGCCAAAACGCGCACGGGCTCAAACCAAAAAGGTTGCAGAACCCAAAGCCGAACCCAAAGTGGAAGCTGTTAAAGAAGTTGCTGTTGCCCCCGCACCAGCTCCTGAACCGAAGCCTGAACCCGCTCTGGAACCGAAGCCAAAGCCCGCCGAAGGCGTTACGGTTAATGGTGAAGAGACCAAAAAACCAAAACGCAAAGGCTGGTGGAATCTGGGCTCTTAAAGACCCAGTATTCTTTAAAAGGAAAAATGCATGACTTATCATTTTACGACCAAGGTCTCTGATCCCTTTGATCAGGCTATTGAACGTGTCACCGCTGTTTTAAAGGACGCTGGCTTTGGCGTGCTAACAACGATTGATGTAAAAGCCACCTTGAAGAAAAAAATCGATGCCGACATCAATCCGTACACCATTTTGGGCGCGTGCAATCCTAGCTTTGCCTTAAAAGCCATTCAGGCCGAAAGCAAAATCGGTACGATGTTGCCGTGCAACGTAATTGTTCAGCAACTCGATAATGGAGATGTGGAGGTGTCCGCCGTGGACCCCATGGCCTCTATGCAAGCGATCGAAAACCCAGCTTTGGGTGAAATTGCGGCCGAAGTTCAAGCCTTGATGAAGGGCGTTATCGACAAGCTCTAACGCTTTAAAGACTGTAAACGTTTCACCGCGGCTTTCATGTCGTCCGTGCTTCCSGCAAAGGAAAAACGGACAAAATGATGGCCGCGGTTTTCGTCAAAATCAATGCCCGGCGTAATCGCCACACCGGTTTGTTTTAGGACGTGTTTGCAAAATTCCAGACTGTTGTCCGTCATCCCCGACACATCCGCATAAATATAAAACGCGCCTTCGGCGTGGGACAGTTTATCAAACCCCGCCTTAGGCAATTCAGCCAACAAAATGTCACGGTTGACTTTGTACCGGGCCACGCTGGCCTGTAATTCWTSWTYACATTCAAAGGCYTTTGYCGCCGCAATTTGYGACAATGTTGGCGGAGAAATRAACAGGTTYTGRGCCAGACAYTCWATGGCACGGCTTAASGGYTTKGGRAAAATCAACCAGCCCAAACGCCACCCAGTCATGGAAAAATATTTTGAAAARCTGTTCACGACAAACGCATCGGGCGCGTATTCGGCCATGGAATGGGCGTCACCTTCATACGTGATGCCGTGATAAATTTCGTCTGAAATCAAGCGAATGCCCTCGCCGTCGCAATACTCAGCCAAGGCTTTTAGACCCGGACCATCAATCATGGTGCCCGTGGGATTGGAAGGACTGGCGATGATCAGACCATCGATATCACCGTCGATCGCCGCTAAAATTTCCGGGGTGGGTTGGTAATTGGTATCCGGACCAACTTCCAAATTCACCACGTCTATGCCCAACGCTTTTAAAATATTGCGGTACGCCGGATAGCCGGGACTGGCCAGGGCAACCCGGTCGCCAACATCAAAGGCGCTGAGAAACGCCAGCACAAAACCACCACTCGATCCGGTGGTCACGGCGATGCGCGCCGGGTCAACCTCAACGCCATAGGTCGTTTTGTAATGTCCGGCGATGGCTTCTTTTAAGTGTGGCACACCAAACGCATCAGTATAGCCCAAAAGTTCAGAATCAAGGGCTTTGCGGGCGGCTTCTAAAACCGCACGCGGGGCCGGAGTCGAAGGCTGTCCGACTTCCAAATGCACTACATCTTCGCCCAAGGCTTCCCGCGCATTGGCGGCGCGCATCACATCCATGACGATGAACGATTCAATGGCACCGCGGTTTGATGTTTTCAAAGCCATGCTAACGCCCCTTTATCGCATTGTTCCAGAGGCCAATCCAAAACCACGTGGGTCCGGGGCCATTTGGCAGGTTTGCGGTAATGCGGGCAATCCCCCCGGACAATACAAAGCATTCACCGTACCAATGACCGGGGTCACTTGGGTGCGGTGTCCGGCCTTGGCCAGCGCCGTCAGAGTTTGCGCATCAACGCCGGGTTCAACATAAGTCACGTCCGGATTGCCGCTGAGGTGCACACGTGCTTGAAGCAAAGCATCCTTTAGCCCTTGTTCCCCCAACAACACATTCGCCGCCACGCCGATCAAAGCCGAAGGGGCGGCCACGCCGCCGGACGCCGTTGCCGCCATGCGAAATTCCTTTGAATTTTCATTCACCACCATCATCGGTGCCAAGCCCAAGGGACCGCGTCCGTTGGTGCTGGGAGCTGAGGCCAACAATACACCAGTACCCGGTGCCACCCGCCCGGTACCAAAGGCCGCGTTCATCGTGACTGTGCACGCCACCGCATTGCCAAAGGAATCTACCGCCGAAAACCCGGTAGAGGATGGGCTTTCCTGACGATTTACCGGTTGCACGGGCAGTGCCGAAAGCGGTGTGCGTTGCGCGCTGCGCAGGCCCCGCATCACACCTTCAATTCGATCTGGGGCCGTTAAGGTTGCCTCGTTTTTGATGATCTTGCCCTCTGCATTTAACCATGTTTCCCGATCCGCAAAGGCCCGCAGTCCGGTTTCCGCAATCAAATGCGCGCGTTCACCCGCATCGCCATTATCATAATCACCATTTTCTTCCAACATCGCCATCATCACCGCCGACACAGTCGAAGCCGCCGCCGGGGGGGGGGCAAAATGGGCCACGTCGTTGCCCACGTCAACGCGAATGGTGTTCCGCCATTTGGGCAAAAATCCGCGCAATTCTTCAACGGTCAACGACCCACCAGCCTGATTTACAGACTCAACAAAATTGCGGGCAAATGGACCCGTGTAAAACGGACCAACGCCCCGCGCGCGCAACAAGCCCAATGTCGCGGCCAGATCAAATTGTTTAATATTTTCACCTTCGACAGCAACGTTCACGCCCGATTTTCCGGCAAACATGCCCTTTGCCCCCGGATCAAGCAACAACGCCGATCCGGTTGTTTTTAAGTCCTGAGCAAACGCACGCGAGGTCGGAAAACCAAACCGGGCGAGACGTTCCGAGGGGCCAATAATTTCACGCCACATCATTTTTCCATGACGCGCTTGCAGGGCAAAAAAGCCGCGCGGATTTCCCGGGATCGCCGACGGTCTGTCTGCGTTTGGAGAGATATTTGCAGGGGCCAATGCCGTAAAATCAAGCACCTGTGTTTTACCGGATTTGATATCAAACACCAAACATGCCCCGCCACCGCCGAGGCCAGCACGCGAGGGCATGGTGACGCTGAGCATAAAATACATGGCCGAGGCAGCATCCGCAGCCGTTCCGCCACGTGATAACATGTCGTTGCCCAAAAGCGCCGCACGCGGTTCATCCGCAACAACACCGCCTAAGAACCCTCCAACGTAGCCAATTGAGCCTTCCTTCACCTGCGGATCAGACGAACACGCGGACACAGCCAAAGCCAAAGAGGCAACGAAAGCAATCCCCGTCAATTGACGGGACCACTTGTGAGGACTACCTTTACCAAGATTTTTTAAAATGACCTTACCCCTCGAGAATGTACTGAGTGAATGTATTGACTGTGTTGAAACAACGAATCACGCCTATATGCTCTTTATATACTACCCAGATGCCGCTTTTAGCGAAACTCTTGATTCTGGTCTTTATGGTCAGCTTGCTGCCTTTTGATGCCTTTGCTCAAACCAAACGTAGCTTTATCAGAGACGCCGAAATAGAAAACATCATCAGAACCTTCTCGGCTCCACTGTTTAGCGCGGCGGGCATGGACCCTTCTGATGTCACCATCCGTTTGATTCAAGATAAATCTTTGAATGCTTTTGTCGCGGGTGGACGGAACATATTTCTGCATACCGGGTTGATTATTGAAAGCACCGGACCGGATTCCCTGATTGGTGTGATTGCCCACGAAACAGGCCACATCGAAGGTGGACACCTTAGCCGCACACGCGCCGCTATGGAAGACGCCAGTGCCATCCAATTAATTGGCACCATCTTGGGCACCATCGCCGCCGYTGGCACTGGCGACCCGCGAGCCGCACAGGCCGTCATTATGGGCAGTGCCAGCGTCAGTCAACGCACATTTATGAAATATTCCCGCACCCAGGAATCAGCGGCCGATCAAGCCGCCATGCGTCTTTTGGATAAGACCGAACGATCCGCCAGAGGGTTAGAGAGCTTTTTCAGCGTGTTAGAAGGCCAAGATGTCCTCACCAAACGTTTGCAAGACCCGTATGTGCAATCACACCCCATGAGCCGCACTCGCGTATCGACACTGCGCAATTTCATCACCACATCGCCGTATTCCGACAAAGAAGCCTCCAAAGCCGAAAAACTGGCTTTTGAGCGCATGGTTGCCAAATTGTATGGCTATCTTGAACCTTTGCAAACAGTCCTTAAACGTTACCCCGAAAGCGATCAAAGTTTTGCCGCACGGTATGCCCGCACCATTGCGTATTACCGCCAACCCGACCTTAAACGCGCGTTGGTCATGGTCAAAGACTTGATGAAAGACAGCCCTAATGATCCTTATCTTTATGAGCTTAAGGGGCAAATGCTTTTTGAACATGGTCACTTAAACGAAGCCTTGGTCGCTTATCAAAAATCAAACCAACTGGCCCCTTTTGAACAATTGATCGTTATGGAATTGGCGAGAACTGAACTGGAAACAAACAATCCGGACTTGCTGAACAGTGCCATCAAACATCTCCGCCGATCCATTCATTTGGGCGCCAATTCAAGCTTCACCTGGCGGCAATTGGGCATTGCGTATGGACGCAAAGGCGACATGGGCATGAGCTCATTGGCGTTAGCAGAATCGGAATTGCGCATCGGGCAATTGGCCAATGCCGAGTTTTTAGCGACGCGCGCGCTCAAACAGCTCAAAGGCAACGACAGTGCGTTTTTACAAGCCCAAGATATTATCCAAAGCATCAAAACACATCGGGAAATCAAGGCACGTAAAAAATGAAGAGTATAGCTGTCCTCATAGCGGCGGTTGTTAGCCTTTCTGCTTGCGCCCCTCGCGCGCCGTCTGCGCCCCCGCCCGCCCCTGCT
>NVSZ01000051.1 GCA_002732845.1 Rhodospirillaceae bacterium | reverse complement strand
GAGTTTTGGGGAAAATTTTGGGGTATTTTGCGGTTAATTCTACGGAAGTTAAAAAAACTTCGGTCTCTTGATCGGACATAAAAAAGCCTCCGAAATAGCTGAAACAAATCAGCTGTAAACGAAAGCTAGGTATGATCAAAACGACTGATCTAGCGCGCAAAGGTCGAAATATTGCTGTTTTTATCGCCCGCCGGCACAGCCCTTCACTTCAGTTGCAAGACCTCTCTTGAGTAGCCGCTTGCATAGCCCTCCACCCTCACAGCCGTGGGTGTATCTGTATCATGCTCCGTCGGCAAAGCCCGAAAGGACTGGACAGCATCTCGCATCGATTTGGCAAATCGGATAGTTATTAACTGCAAGATCAACTTTACTCAGATACATACACACATACAAGCACAAACTTTGCACACTGCGGAGTTATATAAACTAACATTAGTTAATATAACTCATACAAAAAAGTGTTATTTAAGCAATTAAAACAATAAGTTATTTATATACAATTATATATTACTTTGCGTAGGTAATTTATAGTTTTCGGTCTCGAAAACCGTTGAGCTCTCACGAGTTCCCAGGGTTCGAATCCCTGTCTCTCCGCCATTCAGTCCCCTGCGAACCGCCCGTTTTGGTGAGTGCGCAGGGGACTTTTTATTTTTCAATGGGGTACGGGGTGATTTAGCTCTCTCTTGCTCCTGTTTGGGCACCAGAGAGGCCTAAATACGGCCTAATTGGGCATACCGGCTTGCAAAAGAACACTTAAGGACAGCGTACGCGGTCGCCTTTTAGCGCAGAACAAAATCTTGACCGCTTACGACCGTGCCGTTTCCTTTAATTGAAATCGTATGGGACTGGTCGGCGACCAGCTTTAATTTTTGAAGCTGGTCAGGGGAAACACGCAGGGTATATTCACCAGGGGTTACAAAATCAAACAAATAAAACCCGTCGTAAGCTGTAATCATTTCACGGACGATGTCTTCTTTTTGGTTGACCAATTGCACCACAACACCGGCCGCATTCCCGATCCCATCGCCCCAAATGCGAAAAGCAGACCCATCAATTTCACCCGTACTGACAACGGGGAAATCATATTCACCCGTTGTGCCGGGGCGAGGAATCACCCGAATGCCGCCCGGTTGGGCAATCCAATACGGATCCCCCAAGGTTTTAAGGTCAACTTCTAAGGTCAGTTCTTTATAAGGTTCGATTCCGGCGACATAAGCATAGCCACTTTTACTCGTTCGACCTTTGAGAGGGACATTGTTTGCGGTGAAGCCAACACCATCTAACGGTTCGTCGCCTTTGGAAAAGACACCATTGGCATCGTTGTCGAGGAAAACGTGCGCCGCCATAGCGCCCTTGGTTGCGATGTTGCCCCGACTCATATTAATGCCCCCGTCGCTGGGGTTGCGGGAAAACGAAAAGTTCAAGGTCATACGCCCGATCATTTCTTGATTGTTGTTATAATCAAATGCCAGTCCTGCAGACACCTGATCAAAGGCTGTATTAATGCCAAGGGAATAGGCCGTGCGGTTTGTGGTGCCCAGCGTGCGTGTTATGCCCGCGCGGCCTTGATATTCTTTAGTGATGCTCCAATCCCCATTTAAGGACATGGTGCTGATTTCTTTTAGGGGAGAAACTTGATAAGCCACTTGCCCGCGCACACGTACATCTTGGATGCGACCGCCAACTAAGAAAGAACCGCTCAACGCTTTATTTACGACGCCTTCAGAGCTTTTATTTAGGCTTCCGGTCAGGCTGTTGGTCAAAGAAACGCGCCCTACGGCCATAGACATACGATTAGACAACCGGGACTCGCGTGCTTTTGAACGACGAATGGAATGATCAAGCGTAAAGCCAAACGGAATGCGCGGCAGCATGGTTTTGGGAATAGAACCATCAAGGCGCAATTTACTGGCACTCGTTAAGGGGTCCGTTGAAAATGCGATATGTTCACTAAAGAAGTCTTTATAATAATCATGCTGACCAATGATGCTGATCCCCGCCCAAGATGTTTGTCCTGAAACTCTTGCGGCCCACCCTTTGCCTTGCTGTTTGATGAGATCGCCACGAGTATAGATGTTGCCAAACGATGTGGAACTGCTCAACCCAATGTAACGCTGTTGTCCTTCGGCAGATGGTAAGACGGATAAATTCACGCCCGCCGTGATATTTTGCGTTATGCCAAATTGAGCTTCACCAATAATCCGCGCTTCACCATCCAGCGTGTTTTTTGTTATGCGGCGTTTATACAATACACGGGCATCATGTTGGTTGCTGCTGATCCGGTATTGCAGGCTGCCCGGTTTGACCAAACCAGCGCCAACCCGGAACTGTTTAATTTCTTCGCGAACCTGTCCCTGTGGGCCATAAAACATCAGCTTTAAAACGTTAACCCCGAACAGCAAGGGAATATCAGAAAAGGTATAGCGTGAATCATCACTGCTCGATTGAAAAGCAATCAAGACTTCATTGCGAAACAATTCTATATCCCAGCCCAAGGGAAGGTCCCCCGTAAGAGATATCTTGTCAAATTCGGCAGGGGCATCTAAGGGAATCGAGGATACGGAGAAGCCGCGTCCAATTTGGCTTCGCGCGACCAAAGAAACTTCGGGTGTGTAAATATCACCTGCGGTCAACTCGGTTAGCGGCGTGTGGCCCCAAACATCACCCAGAACGCGTCCATCAGGAGCTTTACGTTCAAAGCGCAATCGGGATTCCGTAATTTTATTGCGGTTGTTTCCGGCAACAAAAAGTTCTGTGTTCATAAAACCCGCATCCGCAGTTGCCATTATATTGTAATCGGTTGCAAAGTCCTGTCGCCCATTTTTTGGTTTGGTCAGGTATGTATTGGTGTCCACACTGAGCATTGGCCAGCTCAATAATTTGTGGGGGGTGTCCACAAAAGGGAAAACTTTGCCATCGGTTTGCTTGTCTTTTCCTCCAAAGATTCGTTTTTGATATTTATCACGCGATAATTTTTTTTCAAACGGCAAGGCTTCACGCGATTTCAGCCCCACCAACATGTTTGAAACATTAAAGGTAATGTCTAAGGGGAACCACTGGGATAATAGGCGAATATCGACATATATATCATCCGAATGCAATTCGATCATGGCGGTGTCGAATGTGTTTTGGCGGCCTTCAACAACCACGCTTGCCCGCTGTACGTTCAGATAAAATAATTTGTTTTCCCGGATAAACCAGCCGCTCGCCGTCGCCGTTGTTGGATCGACTTGGATGGGAAATTCCAACACTTCGACAAAATATCCAAGGGGTAGCAGCAAACTAGACCCGTTTAAATAACCGGGCAATGCATCTGCAAGGATAAGATTGCCCATGCGGACTTCAAGCAAAAGTTCTTCATCAATTGACCGGTGAACAGGGGCTGGTGCGCCATTGCTGCTCGTTTTTTCTGATGTCGAGGTCGAAAGTGCCGCCGTTTCTACGGTTCCGACAGGGGAGGTTCTGGGCGCCGGCGGGACAGAATCCGCATACGCAGAAAAAAAGCACGCGAACCATAGGCTCATAGCCAAAGCTAGAACGGATGACGTGCTCTGCGCCCGTTGTATCCCAAATTTTAAAGTCACCTGTGCCATTATAAGGTTCTTATAGCTTGGGAGGCTGACAAAGACCTGACAAAAATGTCGCGATATCATTTCCCCCTCTCTTTTTTCAAAAAAAACATATGCCGTTATGTGATCCTTAACATTTGTGGCTGATTTTAGCGGTGTTAAGAATATTTTTTATGTGTTGAGGATTAAAAAATCCTTTCACAACGTTGTTAACTTAAGAAGCATCTTTTTTGTTTCTGTCAGGCTGTCGTCAGCATCATCAAGTATAAGATGTGCATAATTCAGACGAATCAAAATGAATGCAATTACCTAGGGCGGCGTATAGACGCTCCTAACCGCAAATAATTAGAAAGATTTAAAATGAACATCACCTTGAAAATCGCCTCTGCTCTTGCTCTTGCCACTGTTGCTTTTTCTGGTGTAGCAAATGCCGCCAACGTAACAGGTGACGCCAGCGCAACAATCGCGACCCCCATCGCGATCAGCCAAACAACGCCGATGAGCTTTGGTACCGTTACCGCGTCAACCACAACAGCTGGTACAGCCGTGTTGACCACAACCAACGGCTTGACCACAACGGGCGGCGCCGGAACTTTGGGCGGCACCCCCAGTGCAGCAGCCTTCAGCGTTACGGGTTCAACGGGCGCAACGTATTCAATCACTTTGCCAACCACAGCAACGCTTGCAAGTGGCGGCTCTTCAATGACCGTCAGTGGCTTTAACCACAGCGCAGGTCTTACACCAACATTAGCGGGTGGCTCAGCGACCTTTAAGGTTGGCGCAACATTGAACATTGGGGCCGGCCAAGTTGCGGGTGCATACAGCGGCACATACGCAATTACGGCGAACTATAACTAAATTTTAGTTCCCTATATATTTTTAAAAGCCCAAGCAGAAGACAATTTGTCCTTTGCTTGGGCTTTTTAAATAAACATAATAACGCTGTTCGCTAGGGCGCTCTTGTTTTATATTAGAGTATTGTGCCAAAGAGCGAGTTTTTGAATGACGACCAACTTTACATATGGATGGATGGTTAAAGTCACTGTCGTTCTTTTGGGCGGGGTGGGATCTTTTTGTTTTYCCTTATCAGCGCAAGCAGATTCGGCCCTAGCCGGTGCATCGGTTCGCATCGAATCTCAACCTTCTGTCATAGGCGCACTCGCCGCCTTCCAGGTCAATATTTCAAAGCCAAAATCAAAGGCTGTTACCGTCAATGCCACTCCTGATCAGGGTTTTGGTGCGAATAATTTCTTGAATTTTAACGAAAACCAACAGACCCAACCGGCGGTTTTCAGTATATCTGGACAGCCCGCTCAATCTTTTTCGATTGTTATGCCGCAAGCAGGTGTTTCTAAAACTGCAGAAGGAAGCTTTGAGTTTTCAGGGTTTGAACATACAGCAGGAAGCACGCCGACAATCGGTTCGGATGGCAGTAAGGTTTTTGCTGTAGGGGCACGTGTTAAATTTACGCCAACAGCCGCATCATCAGCAAAATCAGATACCGCCCCCGATGCACAACTGGCCAAAGAAACACCGGCCCAAAAAGACCGTATCCCCCGCCCAAATCCTTTTGGTATTCAGGGCGTAGAGGATGGGTTTTTAAATGTTTTAGTGTCCTATAATTGAGACATTACAGTGCCATTGCATTGAACGGGGTTAACAGCTACCTTTGCACTTACGAAAGAAAATCTATTATGGGGAATAAAACAATATGATGAGGCACCTAGGACTCTGCCTAGCTTTATGGACGCTATCTTTTGCGACCTTGGGGCCGCAAACTGCGTTAGCTCAAGGGGCTGGTGACCTTGTCGTAACCCCCACACGCATTGTTTTTGAAAACCGCACCCGTTCCGCTCAGGTAACCTTAGCCAATCGCGGCAGCGCCACGGCAACATTTCGTATTTCTTTGATCGATATGAGCATGGATGATAACGGCGAAATGGCGACGCTTCCCGATGGTGCGCCGCATTCCGTTGCAAATATGATCCGCTATGCTCCTCGTCAAATTGATATCGCACCCGGAGCATATCAAGTTGTGCGCTTGTCTTTGCGCAAATCGGCCAGTTTGGCAGATGGTGAATATCGCTCACACATGTTTTTTCGAGCGGTTCCTCCGGAAAGCGCAGGCCGCAGCGTTACTGACGAAACAGCCTTGCAAAAAAACGAGCTTCGCATTCAATTGATTCCAATTTTTGGCGTGACGATCCCTGTTATTGTGCGCCAAGGCAAACTTTCTGTGAATGTCGGCCTCAGCGATACGATCCATACCCCTAAAACCGACGAATTGCCTGAGCGTTTAGAAATTGTCCTAAACCGGGGCGGTAACAGGTCCGCATTTGGCGATTTGGTTGCGGCTTATCAGCCTGCGGATGGCGGCGAGGAAATTATCGTTGGACGCATCAGTCGCATCGCAGTTTATACCCCCAATACCAAACGCAATGTTGTAATGATTCTGCAAGTCCCTGAGGGCATCACCCTTAAATCAGGTGGAAAATTGCATGTGACGTACCGTGCTACGGATAGCGAAGGTTCTGAAATGCTTGGGGAACAAAGCATAACCCTTAAATAAGCGTCTTGGCAAAAAGTGCGTTATTGCAAGTCCACATAAATTGTAATGGGGCCCGTGTATTCGCCACCTGTTTGACCTGTGGGAATACTTAATGTCGCCCCCACCTTTATGGTGAGCTTGCCATGGTTGTTCAGTGTTCCCACGCCGGAAGGTGATGACGTGAAATTACTCAAAATCGCCTGAGAAGACCCGCTTGAAAGCGTTACAGTATTAGGTAGGGTGATCAAGACATTTGCATTATCCGGGCCTTCGACCCTGTATTTACCGACCTTAAACTGATCTTTGAGAACAAAGCCATATCCGGTCGTGGTCACGGCTCCTGAGGGGCTTAAAATAATCGTTGATGGCCCATCAGAACTTCCTGCAACAGTCCCAAGTTGAAGGGAACGTTTTTCAGATATTTTCACCTTCGGTTTTTTTGTTTTCCCGGCATAAGCCATCGTCGAAGAAAAAAGTCCAAGGCAAATTCCGGTGCCGACCAATAAAGCCAGACCCCGATACCGCGCCCAAGCTCGAGCTTGCGTCCGAAGACGCGCTTTAAATATAAGCCTATTTAAAGGAGGGAAGTAAATGTCTTTCATAATGTAAATATTATGCCATGTTGCCTTAAAAAACCACTCCTTAAAATTAAGGTGAGCTGAGGGAGCGTGGCTGAGTTAAGAGGGCCAATAAAGAGAAGATTCCCTGTATTTTTCTTATTTRTCAGGGGTTTTATCAAAGGCTAGTTCGCATCAGACTGCGCCCACCGCCCTTACCAATTGATAACARCTTTTTNACAGTAGTTTATCTTTTGAATGATTTCCAGCCCCACATTTCGACACGGCTTGAACAGATCGGTTCATTCACCAACCGCACTATATACATTCTTGAGGTATCAAAGCTTTGTGTGGAAGAGTAGGAAATACACTGGATCGGTAATCCTGTTCGGGTGTGGCGCACGCCGACCCGTTGCTTTCTGCTTTCACAAAGTCGCCAAACACATTAAACATCCCTATCTTCACAATTGAGGGACAAATCATGGCGCAAAAAGCCACCATTTATAAAGTTGAACTTTCCGTTGCCGATATGGATCGTCACTATTACGAGACCCATAATCTGACCGTTGCCAAACATCCATCAGAGACGGATGAACGGTTAATGGTGCGTATTCTCGCTTTTGCGCTGAATGCCCATGAGCAATTGGAATTTACCAGGGGCCTTGCAAAGGATGACGAGCCTGACATTTGGCAGAAAAGCCTGAGTGGCGAGCATGAGTTGTGGGTGGCGTTGGGACTGCCGACGGAGAAGGTTGTTCGGCAATCTTGTGGCAAGGCCAACGAAGTGATTGTCTATTGTTACGGCGGCAGTACGGCTGAGGTGTGGTGGGAGAAAATCAAAAACAGCACCACCCGATTTGATAAYCTTCRRGTTATAAATTTTTCAAAGAAGGACACCAKCGAACTSGGAAAGCAGGCTAGTCGCTTGATGAAAATACAGGTTAATATTCAGGATGGTGATGTAATGGTCAGTGTTGATGACAGCATCATTTATATTACCCCGGTCAAATGGAAAAGTGCTGATCATTGAACGTAAGGCTTACCTGATGAGCTCACACTTCTTAAATATTGAAGGTCAAACTACGTTTAGCCTTAAAACTCTCAGCTAGCTGAGCGAATTTTCAAAAAGATTTTAGAGACGACCACAGGTGTCGCGTGAATTAAGGGATTGCCAAGTCATAATGTTTCAATGACTCTCCTAGATCAATAAAAACAATACAATATTAGTCTTTTTAGATCATTTCTAAAAGTTAATAATTGTGCCAAGTTGTTTTTGAAAGGTCGCACACTGGAGCATTCAACGGAGCATTCACGGAGCATTCAATGAACCAACAGAATTACCAAGATATGCTGGATAAGCTTCTCAGCACGATTGCGGCGGAAATTTGTGGTCCGTGTACCGAACCTCACAAAAATCAACATGTCCTAGACTTAGCCTCACCCTTGTTATGTGGGTGCCGTTGCCCAAAAATTCAAAGTACGCTGGCGCTTGCTCAAAAATGGCAACAAGACCTATCAGACCTCCCCTCAAAGAATGAAAACTAAGACTTCCTTAGCCCGAACCTGAACGCAACCTGAATTTTACTTTCAGTCTTGGTTCAGTTGACAGGCTTCATACTGTACGTCTTCAACTGGGGAGACGTATTAATGTATATTAAAAAATTAAGTGATATTTTTTCAATCGCCCTCGCATTGGTTATATTTATGGTCATGCTGTGGCTGTCATTTTGGGTGGGTGTTGGACTGGCGATTGTTGTCGCCGTTATTTTTGTGATGAAAGCAATCAGCGATACACGCCCTTTAAAACGCGAGCCTTATTCATAAGGCCTTTCGGCCAAGCCGAGTGACCATTGCCGTATTGTGATCATCGCCAGACGGCGTGATTGTCACCAAACGCAAGCCTTCACATTCTTTGAGTGTGCGAAACAAGACACTTCCATCATCTTTTTTAGGCACAGAAATATCGCCTGACATCAAGATCAGTTCTAACAAAAGGTGTTGTTGAGGTAACAGGTCTGACATTCTATCCTCGTCATTTCTTGTGCATTGCCTCTATTTCATACAACATTATGTTTTGTGAATGAATAAAAAAACGTGTATGAAAGTTTAAGAAACTCATTCTCTTTAAATTTAAGGAAAAGTCCATGTCCGATACAGTATCCGCATCCCACATCTTGTTGATGCACGAAGGTTCCGCCCGGTCCAGCGCGACCCGCACCAAAGACGAAGCTTTAGAGCTGGTTAAAGACCTTAAGACCCAGCTTGAAGATGGTGCGGATTTTGCTGAATTGGCGAAAGAACACTCAGATTGTCCTTCGGGCAAAGACGGTGGCGATTTGGGTACATTTGGCAAAGGCCAAATGGTTAAAGAATTCCAAGACGCTACGTTTGCCATGGACGAAGGCGAAGTCAGTGACGTGGTCGAAACCGATTTTGGTTATCACCTGATCAAACGCACAGGCTGATAAGGCCCGGCCTCGTCTGATTATTCTTTAAAGGTTTTCACACCTTTTTCGACAGACCGCCCAACAACATATCCACCCACGCCAAGTTTCAAGAGATCCCACATATCCGGTGGGATGTCGGCGGGGGTGGTATTGAAAATGGGCACGATGATGTAATTGTTGGCGATGATCACGCCAAACATCACCATCAACATGGGCCGCCAATTGCGTTGCAACCAGCTGTCCCCCTGGGCTTCGGCGACAATGATTTTTGCCGCCGATTCCAGTTCCTTCATTTCACCCGCAATCGCCAGCTCGTTAAACTTGGCCTTAATCGCATTGGCCTGATTTTTGTCTTCGACGACTCTATCAATCACACCCAAAACACCAGAGACCAGTGGCCCGATGAGAAGCGGTAACATTTCAATTCTCCTTATTCGATATCGTTATAAAATAGGTGCCGGCCAATTTCAGCCGACGCCGCGCGGCCCCGTGACCACGGAGGGTTAACGTTCAGGGTGTGGTAATGCGTCGCCCCAGATGTGGCGTCTTTTAAACATCCTGAAATCGCCCGGCGGGCGATGCGCACACAAGTATCGAAAACCCGGTGCCCGGCTTCCATGTCCAGAATTTTTTTGCGATTGGGATCGTTAGAATTCCAGCACGAAAATTGCCATGGTTTTTGGCAAACACTTTCAACGGAATTACCCCACCAATATCCACCCCGATCTAGCGCCCGTTTGACCCGATTTAAAATGACACAGGCGACGGCTTCTTTACCGCTAAGGCTTTCACCTCGAGCTTCTCCGTATAACGTGCGGGCCAAAACATCGACCTCCCGATTACGCAATCTTTCCATTGTTATTTCCGTATCTGACAGCGTCATTTATCCTCTCCTAAACGTTTAAATTGTTGAATGTTGAGCTTGTCTTCGATGCGGATCAGATGACTGGTCAGGCGTTCTTCGACATCTTTCAGGTACACGGTCGACACATAACTTTTTGCGACCGTCAATTTAAAAGCATCTAAGTGTTGGCGAAGATGAGCTAAGCCCACATCCAAACTATGACGCAGCTCATCAATTTCATCTTCGGCGGTGCGTTGGTTGTGCCAGTTGATCCAAAACAAGCCCGCCAGCGCGGGAATTTCGACGGCCGTAATCCACCAACCAAGGTCGAGGCCAGTTGCGGTTTGCATAAAATATTCCTTTCTTCGATTAAACAAAAAAAGCCCCCGCGATTGCGGAGGCTTTAAATTTAAACAGGGCAATGCCCTATAGGTTAAAATTAGTCTTGGCCTTAAAAGCTTGCCCCCCTCCACCAATCCAATTGGGGCGTTTTCCAAGCTTTTGCGCGTTGGGGTTTTTAGAAAGCCGCACGGGTTCAGATAACAAACACCCCGCCACCGCATCTAAGCCATCATCGGGTGCCCGAGACGCCGGACGCCATTCGCGCATTTCGGTGATGAACGGTGTCTTGCGAACAGAGCTGTGCACCTGAATACGTCCCGCCGCCAACGGTGCATCAAAGGCTTCTAAAATGCGTTTATCCTTGGACGACGAAGAATGTTTTTCAACAACCGCACAGGCAATTCCTAAATCTTCCATTTCACGGCGCAACAAGCTGGGCAAGAATTTTCCAAGCCCATTTGTTTCCACCGTTAATGATGGCAGGTGAAGCTCGTGTACAAACATTGCCGCTTGACGACACAACTGTTGAGCTTCTGAAACATCTTTTACCAGCTTGGGATCGAACGTTAGATAACGCACCCGATGAAGCCAATAGGTTCCGTCTTCGGATGTAAATACACAGGCAATCACCGAACTGTCGCCCCGTTCGGGAGACCCAAAACTGGGGTCCCACCAACAGGTCGCGGACGCCAGCCTTGAGCCTTCTAAGGTCAATATGGCTTGGCCGTTCATTTCGGCGTATTCGATTTCCCCCGCATAGGCTTTCAAGGCATCCGGATCAAGCCGGCCGTCCGCAATATCGACAGGCTCCAACAACATCTGTGATCTGAATTTATTGGGGCCCGTGCGTTTACGAATGGACGCAATCTTTTTCAGTGGAAAACGATCCGGCCAAACTGATTTTCCCTGTTTGTCATAGATGGGAATTTCCAAGCGCTTAAAGCCACACAAGTACGCTTGTTCTTCACCCATATCTGCCCGAACCATTTTGCCATAAATGGTGTGAAACGTATGCGGTGTGCCGACATACAACTGCAACCCGCCCGGCACCAGGACATAATCAATTTCACCTAAGCGGTCCCGCAGGTCTTCACGTTTGCTTTGCGTATCGGACGTGTTGGGAACTTCCACATCATCGCAAATCACAACGTCGGCGCGCGACCCCGTGATATTTGCGACGATGCCTTTGGCCAACATCGATGGGTCCCGCAGTTCACTTTTTCGATTGACGGTAAACTGATCGGATGCCCATTGATCTCGGCTTTTAGGTTTTAGTCCCGCACACGCTGGATGGCGCTCAATAATACGTTTCACATTGCGGGTCATTTTTCTGGCCAATGATAAATCAGCCGCCAAAACCATGATGCGCAGGCTGGGTTCACATACCAAAAGCCAGGCACAAAAAAGTCCGACAAGTGTCGACTTGCCGGAATTTCGAAAGGCCATCAAAAGAAGTTCTCGTTTTTTGGTTTTCCATGTTTGTTCTAACCATTTCGATATTTTCTTGTGGTGCTTTGGTGTGGTTAAATTTTGGTCCTTGTTCCAAGTTTCAACAAAGTCTGCAAAGGTCGGAGGGGATTGAAGATCTTCCATGCCTTTGCCTCTTTTAAATATGCAGAGACTGCATTGGGTTTCTCCTTATCTTTCGTTATCGTCCGGTGGTTTCAGACGGGCCGTTGGGTTGACCAATCATGAGGTAAACGTAGGTATCGCCAGACCTGTTGTGTTCCGTTTCCACGGTCCTATACTTCACGCCATTAGCGACAAAATCCCTGTAATGATTAGAAGCGGCTGATTCAGTATTGGACAAGTTGGGATACAGCACTTTGCTGGTAGGGTTGTAAGTCGAACGTTCATCGTCAGCAATATACCAGTGACTTGCCTGAACACTCTTTGACAATAAGAACGAGGGGCTAATCCCTGTGTTCAACATAGGACCATCTGTTGAACCGTTGCCCGTGAACGAACCAATCTTGATAAAGTCCGTTTCAGCGAAGATGTAGGCAACATAATCGCTCACCCCATCGTTAGTTCTGGCATTCGTGCCTAAATTAACAAGAGTAGACGAGTGCGACCCGCTATTAAAATCAGTTGGAGAAGACGCTTCGGCACTGTTGGTTGATAGAATGAGGATATAAGCATTAGAAGTTAAATCTTTATGCCATACAGACCAACCCTCAACACCTGAAGTTAGGTTCTTAACAATCACCATTCCCGGAACAACGCCCAGACTGTGGGGTATAGTTCCGTTTATACCCGTTCCCGCCCAAGTAACAACGCTCATGCCAAGCGTTGCGTTATACCGCTCTTCACTTGGCGTTATCGTTGGCGATCCCGCCCAGCCACTTGTTACGATGTTTGGAAGTGAGGCACACCATGCGACATAAGTTTGACCATTGGTGTTAAGCGTATTTACTCGATTGCCTAACGTAAAACCATCTTCATCAAATGAACGAATATTATCTTGGTTCGTTTGCGCCTGTGTCGTATTTGTATAAATTGCTTCAAGTGGCCCACGAATTGCATCCAGAACGTGATGTGCATCCGCAATGTCTCTACTCTTTGCCCAAACAAAATCAGGTTGAAAACCAACACCTGTAATAGCGTGTGGACCAACACCATCACCTGTATATAAAACAGCCTTAAAATGGTTATCAACGCTGTCTGTAATCTTTGGCAAGTTGTTGGTGGTGAGGGCTTTAAAGCCTGTTGGTGCTGTATGTGCTTGACTAGTCTCAGAAGAAAAGAACTCCATGGGGGCTAGATCGTTACTTGACATGGCAGGGCAAAAAGTAACGTCAGTATCAAGGGTATCAACGTAGCCTGTGCCTGCGGCTGGATCACCAGAATTTTCCCATGTTCCATTTTTACCAACCCAAAACTTTCCAGTTATCGGATCATAAGCGTACATAAGACGATCACCTCCGGTCCATGTACCAACAGTTATTATATTTACACCATTCCGCTGGACAGCACCAACCGACGACCACACAACGCTTTTTGTAACGCCTACTGCGGATGACCCTAATTCAACATTGCTCGCTGGGGGGTTGAAAGCAATAGCACACAAACCCATACGATAATTAACGTTAGCAGTGGGTGTTTCCATTTCCCAATAAGTAGGAACTTGAATGCCAAGTGTCGTTAATTTTGCACGATATTGGGCAGAGGCCCCCGTGACCTTTGTGTTACCCACAGAGAATATATTACTCCCCAAAGCTGTAACTAAAGCATTCCACGTTGCCGCCGTATCGGTTGGTGTACTTGATTGCGTGACCGTGCCGTTCTTGGTCCAATCGTTGCCGTTGCCGCTCGTGTCTTCGCCAAGGTTTAAGGCGTTCTCGAATAGAAGTTCAAAACCGTTTGTTCCATAAGTGCCTTCGTAGGCCTTGGCTTTCCAGTTACCTGTTACGAGGTCAAATTCTGAGAAGTCGGCCGAAAGTAATTTCTGACTATCAACAAGCTCACATTTGGCGCTGTATTGTGACGGGAAAACCCCTTTATTAACGTCCGTTCCAATATGGTGGGTGCCACTGTCGTTGATAAACGTAGCTACGTTTTGGGCCGGATATGACTCTGTATCGAAATCGGTGACGCGTACCCCATTAATCTCAATATACACATCGTTCGCACCGGGTGTCGCAGGGGTGCTGTCGTAAGCAACAAGAACGTGCATCCAGCCCGAATAGTCACGATATTTTGCTGTTGTGACTAAATTATGGTGATACGCTAGCGCATCGCTGTAAGTGTAAAACGCCAAGCGACCATCTAGGTTGATTGCAATTGAAGTTTCATCGTCACCACCCCCAGGGCCTTTTGCGGTTAGGGGATAGATAGCTTCACCCGTCCCTAAAAACCAGCCACTATATGTCCACGTTTTTGTGTCACCAGCGGCTAAGGCGATAGATAAATAATCAGAACCGCCACCGTCATTTAAAGCGGCGTTGGCGATACCATAATCCGACATCATTTGACGCAGTTGATTTGGGGCTAAGAGCATGCTCATGACAGCCTCCTTTCTTTATGAAATGTAAATTAAGCGAGAACACTTTTAAGGGTGAAGCGGACGCCTTGTCCTTGGGTTGCCCCCCCCGTTTGCGTAATTTTAAACGTCAGACGATCCCCAGCGATAAAGGATGTTATTGCCAATACGCCTGCGCTCAAAGYATTTGAAGCCGCAATAAATTCAGGAACGATCGCATAAATACTCACGCCATTTTTTTCGATATCCAAACGGACGGACTGACCTGCTGAGGCCACATCCAACCATCCGGTTTCCCCGGTGATGGTCAGAGATCGCGGTACGACCAATTCCCCATAGGTTTGCACTTCAACGTCTTCTAAATCCATAAGACCACCAAAGCCGGCAACAAAGGCAATGTCATACGGCTTTGCATTATCGTGAATTTCAGCGACGCCGATGGGGGCAACCAAACCAACACCGGCGGCAAACCAAACGTCTGGGGCTGGTGTTGTATCCAAGGCAATAACCGACTGACCATGAGCGACCGAAAACTGCCAACTGGTTCCACCATTGATGGTGTCTGTGCCGCTTCGCTTAACAATAACCGCATTGTTATCCGCACTGGTTTTCGCCAAAGCAATACGAAAACCATCGGTTGCTGTGGCGCCATCGGGAAGTGTCGCGGTCACAGGGCCAGCCGAAGTATCGATCAAAAACTGCTTGCCATCATCTGTCGCAAGCACGCTAAAGTCTGCTGACTTGCTTTCGTTTGAGGCATACATATTGCTGGCGGCCGCCGTCTGTGCCAGAACCGCAGAATTAGCCGCAGCCGTTTCACTTATCTCGGCGTTATTTTCAGACACAAGGGCTGCATTTTCTGAATTTAAAGCATTGCTCGCATAAAGCTGGGCATTCGTGACTTCATCGTTTGTAGGACCGTTCACAAAGCCCGTTGCCGTATCGTTCCAGGTCAGGGAGCGGTTGGCTTGTGGACTGGGCAAAAGCACGTCAACATCAGCCGGCTCGGTCACAGACATTTGTACCGACCGACTTTGATCATCGGCAACTTGTTGCAAAGAAGCCGTCAGATAATCCATTTCATCATTGATCACTTTAGATCTGAATTCACCGGATTCCTGAAAGTCCGTTGTGCGTTTTATGGCAATCTTTCGCGCCAATGTCACCACAACAGAAGCTACAGGGGCCTCATCAAATAAAACGTTCCCGCCCGAGCTATTTCCAGCCCCCGAAACGGAAAAACTTGTGCTTTGTAAAGCGTCATTTAAATAGACTTTAAGATCGTCATTTTCGAAAATAGGAAAGGGATAGATGAAACTGACTTGAAGTCCATCTGCGATGTATTGAAGGCGAGGTGTGATGTCGCCAATTTGAATGTGTGTGGGCATGTTTATTTCCTGACATAAAAAAGCCAACGCGTTTTTTTATGCATTGGCTTGAATTAAGATTTTAAATTTAATGACGTGAATTATTTTGTTCCGATCAACGGGGCTACCTTTTTCAACAATGATAAATTGCTTTGAAAGGCGGCTGAGTCTTGCGACAACAAACTTGCATTCCGGCTTTCATTGGCACTTTGCCAACTCAAGTTATCCATCGCTGCCAAATCAACTTCATTGTCGTTATATTTTTTGGTCAAGCCTTCTAAAACCGCATCTGCAGACCCACCGGTCGAACCAACACCAGAACTTCCGAACCGAGCACGACTGGCTGCCAAGTCCTTTTTCAAAGCTGCTTTGCGTTTTCGTTCTTCTGCATCTCGTTGAATTTTTAACTGTTGATTTTGTATCTCTTGCTGACGCCTTGCACTGGATGCTGCCTTACTTTGAGCACCTTTTGCTTCGACTGCTGACGCGGCCATAATAGCCAAAGTAATGGGGTCTATAGTTCCCATATCTATTTTCCTTTCTTAATATCTATAATTTTATCCGTTCAAGCTGACTTCGCTGGCAACGGATAACAATGTAAATGAACTGGGCGTATCTTGTTCAATGCGCCAAAGCGGGTCAACATTTCCCATGCGCCAGCCAAAAGCTCTGACCGTTTTATCCCCTGTGAAAGGGGCTAACGGTTGATCAAAAAAACCTGTTCCAAACCGTTTAAACGGAACGTCTTGAAGCCCATTTCCAACGTCCAAATGCAATGACGATGTATCGCGCACCCGAAAGGTAAATGACACCGGGCGCAACCGGCCACCTTGCGTTCCTCCATTTGGATTCATAATGGTGTGGGGTAAAGGCTCAACAATATGTGTATAACCAAGACCA
This sequence comes from Rhodospirillaceae bacterium, assembly GCA_002732845.1. Classification (GTDB taxonomy): domain Bacteria; phylum Pseudomonadota; class Alphaproteobacteria; order Rhodospirillales; family Magnetovibrionaceae; genus JANLGW01. The sequence continues at coordinate 2,211 of NVSZ01000051.1, read as the reverse complement.
ATTTGAACATCGTTTGCGGGTTCGCTCAAAGTCACCGCCCCTGATACCACTGTAGAATCTTTAACAGGGGCACCGTTGGCAACAACTTTAACAACTTGTCCTTCTAAATGATCCAATCCAGACCACAATGTTTTTGCCGTTTCGCTAGTGCCCTTCAGCCCAGAATCAACATGATAACTATCGTCAAAAACTTCGATCAAAAATATTCCGTTCCGTTCAATCATCACATAAACATCATCACCAACCAATGCGACGGATAAAAATTTGCCCGAAGTTTGTTGCTGAGACCAAGCCGATACTTTTTCATTACGAAATAAAGTCAGTGACGACATATTTCCATCACTCATGATGATATGAAGATGACGCCGGGTCTTATCGTAATCTTGGTCCAGGGGTGTATTCACCATATGCCGGCTGAGCAACGCCAAGTCACCGGCCCGGTAAGCTTGTTCTGCATCGGTATACAAAAACTCACGAAGCTCATCGCCAATCCTAGACACAAATACCGTCGCCCCATCCACATCACACGGGCGAACCGTGCGGTCCGGCGGGGAGCCTATTCGTGTTTGTCTTTTTAGCTGAATATTGGTGGGCGTCAAAGGTTCACCCGTCACCATCCACTCTGCGCCAGAGGTAAAGACCTGAAGGTGGCGACCCGAAAAAACTGCCCGAATAGCATTCACTTGATCGGACAAGATCGCAAATTCAATGCCTTCGTCATCCAAGCCTGTCGCCAAATCAAAATTAAACAAATCCGACGATTTTGACATCCACAAACGATTGGGAAGATCCCTTGATCCTCCAATCACCATGCGATCTTGGTGAAAGCACACCGAGGCGGGCCAGCCATGAACGGCTGAAAAAGATTGTTCTTCAAAATCCTTACTGGCGGCAGTGCCAACCAAGCTCACTTTGACGAGGGCCGTTGCCGATGTGGCACTGGCGACAGCGGTGATCTCGACTTCTTTTTTTTGTAATCGAAACCGTGTGCCAACATGCAACGTTGTATCAAACAGATCAGCCGAGGCTGTTAAGGTCACGGTTCCCGACGTCGCCGACGCGGCAAGAGTGACTTCATCATCTGCAAACTTATGAAATGGTTGATAAATCACCTCTTCTTCTTCGAAATACTTCCAGTCAGCAATCGACCATGTTCCGGCTTTATCACGTGTGATCTTTTTGGGCTTCACATCTGGATGCGTGATCAACAGCGTGTCTGCACTTTGCACCCACACCATGGATTTTGTCTGAGCCAAGGTCCATGGAGCATCCACAATTGTGGTTTCCTTTACACCGTCTTTATAAACATCAACGGCACCTTCGCGAAACACCATTAAGTAAACCTGTTCCGTGTTAAATTCGAACGCAACCAATCGTCCTTCACCCGGTTGAGTGTCCACATAACGAAGACCCGCCCGGCGATAGATTCCACCTGTGGGCAGAACAAAAATATTGCGCAATTTTCCGGCACCATTGTCGTATGCGGTCAGATCACCACGTCCGGAAAGTTCACTCGACACCTCACCCGATGTGAAACTGGTTTTAAAAGAATGAATTCTGGCCATTAGCTTCTCACTCCAATTAGATTGAAATCACCGAAGGCATCGGTTGTATCCTGCTGAGAATCAATCAGGCGCGCTTGTCTGAATTCATCTTTGGCAATACCGCGTAGAGCTTCTGACCTAGACGTGCTGTCGGTCAGTGGAATACAAAATTCTGCCGCCAAGCGGGCAATCAGAACCTGATCAAAAAACGGGGGAAATTCAGATTCGGCTGGACGAAAAATATAAGTTAACACTACATCTGGGGAATGCGTGTGCAAGCGCCGTTCATGAATACGATACTCCAAGCCGCGCCCCCGTCCGGCCCCCGCCGACAACACTCGCAAATAATCTGCGGGCAACTGAAAGGCATAGGCATAATCGGCAATGGGCTCAGCCTCTAGACGCGGTAACGTGACTTGTGCAGTTGCAAAGCTCCACGGATGCGCCGACAACAAAGCATCGCGTGTTGTCTCGAACAGGTTACCCGCAACTTCCGCCTCGGCCGTGCCTTCATCAAATGATGTGATTGATCGGCACCCGGTCTTTAAAAGCGCGCGCGAACATAGTGCAATGGAATTTAAGGCCATTGTCAGTCTCCTTTGTTTTAGGGTTGTAAATTGCTTAACTAATTTTAGTTAACTGAATTAAAATTAATTAAAACAATAAG
>NVSZ01000050.1 GCA_002732845.1 Rhodospirillaceae bacterium | reverse complement strand
CCATCCGCAAACTCCAGCACCCCGTCCGTGCACGCAAGCTCCAAGGCTTCGTCGATGGATGAGGTTAGCTTTCGCTGTAACCGTATCCATCTGCCAACGGATTTTGCCCGCAGAAATTTCACCCCCTATCAGCAAGCCATTAATAAACAACACCCCCTTCTCAGCTAGCGACAAACTAAGCTATGAAATTGCAAGGTGGGGACAAGTTAAGTTGTGAAAGCGACAGGCCTAATTGTGAAAAATGGGGTGAAATTGCGTGAAAACGCTCATTTCGCGACATTTAAAAATGTATCTGACATCAGATGTCAGATACATCTTAGTTTGTCCCATTCACAACTTAAACTGTCCCAAGATTCGGCCAATACCCTGAAAAATCAGGATGAATGAAGAGTTCTATCCTCTACCTATCATGTGGGTTCTGGGCCCATCCTATAAGAAGGATTGAGCCCTCATTATTTTCCACGTTTGATGATCGGCGTTGTGTCATTGCAAATCCATGGGCGACCGTCGCCATCCACGGCAAGCGAATCGAAATTGACTGTCGTACCGATCACTTTATCGAAGCTTTTGTTGGCGGCATTCCATTTATGAAGGGCTGATGTACTATTTTCTATGAGGTAAACGGTGCCATTTGTTTTGCTAATGGCAAGGTCTACGGCATTAAAGGTAACACTGGTGATCTTCACGAAGGCCTGGCCATCCCACTGGCGGACTTGCAGGTCTTTGTCCACGATCCAAATAGAACCGCCGGGGCCGATATCAACCGTCCGCACGCCTGAAAATGTGGAAAATTTCTTGAACACTTCCAAATTTGGAGCTTTGAAATAGAGATATCTAATGCCTGAGATAAAGACGACAACATAAACCGTACCGTCGGCGGCAACGCTTATGTCGTTGTAGCCCGTGGTGCCGGTAACGCTATATTCTTTACGTGTGCCATTGCGCTCTCTGAAAAGCCCAGTTGAAGGATTAAGCGTCAATGCCCAGACATCGCCGTTCGGCGCGAGGTCGTAATCATCTAAGTCCCAATTGTCAAAACCTGTGTCTTCGGTGACGAATTTTCGCTTGGCCGCACTATATACCTCCAACTTCGCACCGTTGTTTTTTGCCCACACGACACCCTCAGAACTCGCCTCCAAGTCAGGGCAAGATGCGGCACTGAGGCTTGAGTGCGAAACGGTCTCAAACTTAAGGCTTTTTGAAAAGATGAAGCTGGAAATACTCAAGCTCGTCACACCGCCAGTGGTGCCGCTGCCGGTGGTGCCGCTTGCTGACGTCGATGCAGAGGTGCTTCGATCACCACCTTCATCACGTTCAAAATAAGTAGAGGCCAGAGCAATGTTGTTGGAAGCCACCACCCAGGGAAAACCATTGGGGCCAACAGCAACTTTGAGCGGCGTATGACCCGGTGTCTGAACTTGTTTAAATTTCCCATTCGTTTCCAAGCGCATCAGCTGTGAGCGATCAGATACAATCCAAACGCTTCCATCGGGGCCGACAGCAATGCTTTGCGCTTTTTGTTGGTAAAGTTTACAGGGTGTGACGTCACAGCGCTGAACCAGTTTGTCGGTGCGCACCACCCACGGCGTGCCATTGGGGCCGGCGGCAATTAAAACTGCGCGGGTGCCGGGGATTATGTCAAAACGCGTTTGGGCTGCGTTCAGCTTGTAAAGTTGACCACCTGCAGTGGCGGTAAGCACGGTGCCGTCATAGCCAATCGAAAGATCTGATGCGGTGGCATTAAGGATCTGTTTCCACCGACTTCCGTCATGACGAAATACCCGGCCCAAAGCCGAAATACCCCACGGCTGTCCAGTGTTGTCCACCGCAATACGCACCAAGGTGCCGGGAAATTTATCAAATTTTTTGGCTGTGTTGGACCAGCGCAGAACATTGCCTCCACTGTCTAGGCCAAACACGCTACCATCCGCGCCGATCGCCAAGGTCGAGGCACTTTTGAGCGTATTGATGAAGGTAATTTTATCTTTGGTGGTGATGGTCGCCGGGTCACCCGCGTCCGCCTTAGCGGTGGAACTGCCCGTGATCTCCGGTCCATCCGCGCCCACAGGCATGGGGGTTGTCACCGTCAAGGTGCCAGCCGTTGGTGTCGGCGGCGTGGGAACGTTGGCGGTATCGACCTTCGCCGTGTTCACGGGTGCAGTGGGCACCGCCGCCTTCGGATCAGTAGAAGTATCTTCCTGAATTGTTTCTTCGCTGACGATGCCGCCGTTGGCCATGATGGTGCCGTTGATTAAAACAACCCAAACATCGCCGTTGGGCGTGATGGCGACGCGGGCCACATCCTTCACGCCGGCGACGGTATCCCAACGCTGCTGCGCACCGTTCCAGCGGCGCAAAAATCCCGCCGCATCGGCGATCATCACCTCGTCGGTGCCACCCATAGCAATGTCGAGCGCACGCCCCGGCAGGTTGGTCCAGGTTTTTCCGTTAAACGCACGGATGCGCCCATCGCTCGTCACGGCCCATGGGTGGCCTGCCGAATTCAGCGCTATACGCTTGGCGGTCCCTTCGAAGGGACGCCATTCACCGCGCAAAAAATACCATTTCTTGATCTCGCCATTGGTCTTTGCGATGAAAACGTTGCCGTTGGTATCGGCGGCCACATCGGCGACGTCAGTGTCCTTATCTTCCCACCACAGCCCGTTATAGCGATACASCACGCCGTCCGCATTCAACGCCCACGGGCGATTGCCCTCGGCCGCCGTAATGCGCACGAATTTTCCTGACATGCGCCGCCAGCGTTGTTCGACTTTGTCCCAACGCCACGGCGTGCCGTCGGACGCGGTGACATAGGCTTGCCCATCGATATTGATGGATATGTCCACCGCCGTGCCGGGCATGCGCGTCCAGGTGGTTGGCGCAGAGCTTTGCGCCAGCGCAGCAGACATCATCGACAGGGTCATGACGGCGACACATAAAACCTGAAGAATACGATTCAACGGATATCTCCTACAGCGAAAATCGCCTAACTGCCGAGCAACCGCTTGTGCACCGAGGTGATATGCTGTTGGCCCTTAGGATCTTTTTGCCACGACTGAATTTTCACATCGCCATTGCGGAACTCTTCAAAGAATTCACGACCTTGCAATTTTTCCACCAGCTCACTAAAGGTCGGACGTGGAGTGTACCAATCGCCATGGCGCTGTTCTAGGCGCTGCAGGTCGCGTTCCAAGTCTGACATCTTCTGTTCGACTGCATCGCGTTCCGCGACACCCTGGCGCGTGTAATGTGGACGCCGCGGCGTCAATAGAATCATGATCGAGCGTTCAAACTGGCGCTCGACGCGCTGCGAAAACAAATATTTAAGGATGGGGATATCCATCAGCCCCGGCACACCATCCGCCGACTTTGAAGTCTCACGTTCGCTCAACCCAGCCAAGATCAAAGTCTCGCCGAACTTCATCGTCACGGTGGAGTTCACGTTGGTCTTGGTGGTATCCAAACGAAACTCAAACACCACCGAGTTCGACGGGTCGGTCAGGAAGGTACGTTCCGCGACAATGTGCAAACGCAACATATCGTCAGGCAGAATCTCCGGCGTCACCGCCAACTTCACGCCAACTTCTTTTTGCACCGATACGCTGTCACCACTGCCGCCCGAAACCGCGGCGGCAAGGATTTCGGTACCGGAAAAGAACTCGGACGTCTGACCCGTTTGCGCCACCAGGCTCGGCTTGGCGAGCACCTGATTGTTGGCGTTCAGCGAGTTGGCGATGTTCAGCGAATAGGTCACCGCCGGAATGGAGATCGAACGGGTAATGGTCTTGGTCTGTTGGCCCAACCCTGAAGCGAGTCCATCATGGGTGCGCGTGCTGGTCATACCGAAACCCACGGTCCCCGCAAGAGGATCGCCAAATTGGAGTTGTAAGCCATTGAGTAAATTAATGCCGCGCGAATCGCGCACGTCTTCCTGGGTGCCGATCAACACCACGTCAACCACCACCATGGACGTATCAACAAAACCGCCTTGCTGTGCGTTTGCGCCCTGCTGATCGGCCACACCACCCTGAACGGCGGAGGGGGCGTAAGGATCAGAAGCTGAATCATAAGGGGTGCCGTAAGGATCGCTGTCGCCATACTGGGCCTGCAGAACCTTGGCGTCGCTGTCGTAGAACGACTGCCAGCCGCTGACCCGACGATCCAAGGCCGTTGCGCCTTGTGCACCCGCCACCGTGTTACGGTAGGCTGCAACAAATTGAGCGGCGCCCTCACGGTCGTCCATCGCCGATAGCGATAACGCCGCGGCTTTTAAAATTTTTGGATTGTCTTTGGCCTCCGGTGCGACTTCCAACAAACGCTTCAACGCCGCTTCCGAGGTTTTGGGATCGCGCGCATAATAGGACGCCGAAGCCAAGCTGTAGAGCACCGCTGGGTCGTCGCCCCGGTGCAACGCAACGGCGGCGAAATACCCCTGCGCCAGTCCATAACGGCGTTGGTCCATATACAGCAAACCCATTTGATAGCGCGCCGACAAATTGCCGGGATCAAATTTGAGCGATTGAGTGTAGCCCTGTTCCGCCAATTCATATTTGCTGGCGTCGCCGCGCACGCCCATCCTGTGATAGGTTAGCCCGTTTAAAAACTGCAGATCAGGATTGGTTATGTCCAGCTTTAGCGCCAGATTGATAAACTGCGAGGCGTCTTTCAGTTTATCATCCGCCAGCGCCGCCGTGGTTTTACGCACCAAAACTTGAATGGCGTTGTCTTGGGCCGGGTCGCCAATAACGGACGCACTGGCGGGGGGCGTTGAGGCTATCAAATTTAGGCCGCCCAATGTGGCCATTTGGCACCCAGTCAGCGCCAACATGGACACACCCAAGAGCCCTGCCCGAAAGCCGGATGTTATCGCCCGGCGCTCATCTTTCAGCGCTGTCTTCTTGATGATATCATCCATTATTTACTATGCCTCTACTTTGCTCTTAAACATCTTATGAACCGGAAAAGTTAACGAAAACCCTTGGCGCTATACGCCGCAGCCGCAGCGTTTTTGACGGCGCTGTTGGCTGCAATCGGCGCGTTGCTGGCCATGCCCCAATACAGCATCATCAACTTGAAATCACCGTTTTGCACTTTTCGTTTCACGCTCACCGATTGTTTGGCCTTATTCACGGCCTTCAACAAATCAGGGCGGGCCTTTTGAATTGAAATAAATTGAGTGATCGACGCTTCGATCATAACCGAAGCAACACTTGTGACGATCAGCGGACCGCCGCCACCACGCAGAAAGGCCCGCCCCACTTTGGCGATGCTTTTAAGTGTTTTCGCCCCTTTGCTCGCCCTTTTAACGGCTTTTACAAGATCATCCGCTTCATCACCATAACTTGCTAATTTCTGGGCTAGGTCCTTCAAGTATCTTTCTCTGGCTATGATTCTTGAAACTCCAGCGGTGACGCCCACTACGGGCCCGATAGAAGCCACGATGCCGCCGCCAAGCATTCCTGCAATGGCCACCGGGCTTGCCCCCTGTTCCCGCAGAGACTTTTCCAATACTTTTTGAAAATTCGGTGGCACAACGCCGTAATTCATCGTTCCCGACAGGTGTGTTCCGGTAAGCCCCATATCGCGTCTGGTATCTATGGAATATTTCCAAGCGTCATACATATTCAATACGTCCTGAGCCATAGACGTGCGGCGGTCACGGATATAATCTTCAAACGCCCGTACGAGTTGCTTGTCCATAGCCGAAGCATTGGGGTCCAGAGCCATATACAACAGGCGATAATACATCGCGCCATTTAGGGCTGCGCTGTCTTGTGGATTATCACGAAGAATACGCCACTGTTCCGCGGCAAAATTTTGGGACGCGGTGCCGCCTTCAACATCTCGGATATATTTAGCCATCCGCACAATCATTTCATCGATGCCAGCTTGATTGTTTTTCAAGATATCAATAGCGATGTCATTCGCACCTTTCAAGCCGAAGATACCAGGATCGGGATAGATCGGCGACTGCCAACCGATGCCTATGCTGGTGCACGCCTTATTATCCGTAGGTGGGCGTTTTTTATACGAACCTGAAAAATATTTATCGCGCGTGAATTGTGAGGGACATGACCAGCACGACCCGCCTCTCGCTTCATCCCAAAACTGTCCTGGTCTACATTCGGCAGATTTTGTCATTTCTGAATTCAGCCAAACCGGCAGCTGCCGTTCGCAACGATTTTTATCGCTCCGGCCCCTGCTGGCGACAATTGTAAAATTAGAAGGACAAATATTGCATTTGCCGTTGAATAACGTCGCATTCGATGGGCATGGCTGGACCCGCGCAGGGGTACTTTTCTGGGCGCGACGGTAGCCAACTTTAGCAGTGCGGCGGCATTGCCAATTGCCCCTATTTTTTTTCTTTGTGTAGTCTTTGGGACACCCTCCACCTTGCAGGCCAATCCATTTGGACAACTGTCGCTCACAGCGGTTTTTGTCACTACGCCCATTGCTGGCGACGATTGTAAAMCCTGTAGGACACAAATTGCATTTTCCCTGGAACAACGTGGCACGGGGCGGACATGGCGTGACCGCTTTGGGGTTGCTCAAATTTGCAGGGCTGTAGGCGACTTTCACTGTACGGCGACATTTTATGGCATTGCCATTTTTTTTCTGGTTGTAACCCGTGGGGCAATTTGTCCAACAGGCGTTTGTACCTTTGTTGAAGCTCGAACCCCTGGGACAGGATTTATTTAAACGCCCCTTAAAATCGGCCTGCGAGGAAGAACAACCTGCCTGCACATTTCCGTTCGGGGAGATGCCGCCGCACGTTGTATGACCGACAATTTTACCTGCCGGTCTGGGGGGCGCCGAAACGACCCTGCCATTTGCAGACGGATTTACATTGCTTCTGCGGATATTTAAGTTGGGGTTCGGATTTACGGTAATCGTCTGTTGGATGACCAAGGGATTTAACGATGTATTGCCCAAGTTTGGGTTGATCACCGTCGGCCGGGTGGTTTGTGCCTCAGCACCTGCCCCCGCCATAAACACAACAATTGATGCCGCGATGGCGCACACTAAATAACGTTTCATTGGTTCCCCCGGTACGAATAACCTGACAAATACTGTTCAGAACAGCAGATCATAAACAAAATGGCTTTGTGAAATAGAGTTGTTTGTATTGGGCCTTCACACAAAAAGTCATTGTTTTGCTAGGCAGTATTCATCCTGAACCTTCTCAGATTCTCTCAATTTAGAGCCACATGGTACCTTGTGCGCATCTCTCTTTGACGTTTAAAGGTTATTCATAACCGTCAAAATATTATGCGGGCGTGCATATCCTTGGAATAAGTTACGGGCTTTGTATGATGGAATGGAGTTTTGCGACGATTGCACTGATATTTAAGATTGATCAGATAGGGTTCCGATCATACAATCGTTCGAAAAAGGCATCTATAGAATAACGTTTATGGGCACGAACAATCCGCAAGCACCGATCCATGATAAACTGTGTTCAACCTTGTGCGACGCGCCCAGAATTTCCGAACTCTCAGAAATTGCAGGCCTTTCGGAACGACGGCTCAACGCAGCGTTCCGAAAGCTGTACGGGGGAACGATTTTTGAAACCATACGCAATTTGCGTCTGGATGAAGCCCGTAAAATGCTGGAACAGACCGACATCGCGATCAAGAAAATCGCCTGGCAAGTTGGATACGAACACAGCACCATTTTCACCAACGCCTTCACGGCCAAATTCGGCACATCCCCGGCATCTTATCCAAGACTTATCGCAAGGCCTAGCGCAAGGCCTAGCGCAAGCGCGGCGGCGTAATCGTTTCCATGGCCGTCGAGCACAACGGTCAGGTCGCCGATGGCCATGTTCAAATTAAAGGCCGTCTTCTAAGCCTTTTAATTCACACAATACTTTCTTATCCCGCGACACCCTAAGCTGTGAATTTGCAACTTGTCGACATTCTTATAAATCAGGATGTTGGCAATTTTTGTGTTTGGGAATTGGGTTTTGTTGATATCGTATACCAAATAAGGTTTTAGCCATTTTCAGGCAAGTCCAGACTATGTAATAAAACTATTATAGATATCTCCGAGCTGCTCAATCCCGGTTGAGATTTTTTTAATGCCAATTGCGGAAAAACCAAGGCGTATTTTGTTGTGGCTGTCTTGTGGACGGCTGAAACAAGGCTTGATGTGGTCGATCACAATGCCGTTTTCCAAGGCGCGTTCCGTCAATCCTTCTAAGTTGTGGTGCTGCGGAAACGTCAGCATGAAATTGGTGCCCCCCCACCCCCGGGTGACTTTGGCTTCGGGGAAATATTTGTTAACGGCGGCCTCGGCGCAGTACCAGCGCCGTTCATGGATACCCTGAAGTTTTGCAACATAAGCATCATGATGACCTAAGCGAATAAATTGCGCGGCCGTCAATTGCACCACTGGAGGGGTGTGCCTGATCATCATACCGCGCAACGCGCGGGCTTCGCGGATCAGGTCGGGTGAGGCCACCATGTAACCAAGGCGCAGTCCCGGACCGAGCGATTTCGACAGGCTCCCCACGTAAATAACATAATCTGAGTTTGCCTTGGATTTCAGGGCCGGTTCTCTGAGCGGGTCAAAATCGGTTTCGCTGTCATAATCGTCTTCGATAATGATCAGGTTGTTGTGCGCGGCATAGTCATGAAGCTTCTGCCGTCGCGATTTGGACATGCGAACGGCCGATGGGTATTGATGATTTGGGGTCACGTAGACAAGATCGCATTTTTTCAAACGATCATCACAAATCAGCCCTTCGGTATCCAATCCGATGGGCACAACGTTACCCACAAGCAGCTTAAAAATATTTCGGGCATCGGGATAACAAGGGTCTTCGATGCCAATCGTGCGCGATGGCCCCCCCATAATCATCGCCGAAAGAAAAATTGCCTGCTGCGCCCCGGCGGTGATGAGAATTTCATCTTCACCCACATAAATGCCGCGTCGCGGCAGCAAACGATTGCGGATTTGGGTCACAAGTTCTTCGCAATCGCCATACAGGTAATCACTGGTCACCGCCGCAATTTTGTTGCTGTTCAACACTTGATGGCTACATTTTCGCCAGTCGGCCAGCGGAAAGCGCGCGACATCCATCTGATTGCACACAAACGGATAAGGGTATTTGATCCAATCGTCGGGCCGCAAAATGATGTCAAAGGCCGAAGCTTTTGTAGAAGGGCTAAGATAATCAAAAAGCCCCGCAGAAGCCCCTCCCTCATCCTTGTTGGTGGAGGCTTGGCCCTGTGGAAAAAGATTCGGGCGTGCGGATTTATGCACAAAATAGCCCGAACGCTCGCGGGCTTCGACCAAACCATCATATATGAGATTCTGATAGGCGCTGACCACGGTATTGCGCGATATGCCCAGATGCTTAGACAGCTTACGACAAGACGGCAGACGCATATTGGGCTCAAGCAATCCCTGGGTGATGTAATGTGAAATCCGCTCGCACAACTGGTCTCTCAGGTTAACCGGAGAGCTCGACGCCTTATCTAAAGGTGAAAAGAGAATGCTCACATAAACTCTTTCTTGTATTTCAACGGTTCACTCCCCAAATTTATGGCTTGGAGCAACGGCTTTCAACTGTACCAATTGATTCATATCAACTGTACCWGTTGCACAGATATATATCCATGCATTGTTCGTTGCATAATAAAAAAACGCAAAAACAATCTGGGGAGATTTTTGAATGAATACCGATGGCGCGCTTGATTTTCTGCGCTTTGTGAATGTCCAAAAGAGCTACGACCAAAAAACGCTGGTCGTGAAAAACTTTACTTTGGATGTTGCCGAGGGTGAGTTTTTAACCCTGTTGGGGCCATCGGGCTCTGGTAAAACCACGGTTTTGATGATGATGGCGGGGTTTGAAAGTGTCACCAACGGTGACATTTTRTTGCGCGGTGAGCCAATCACCCGTACCGCACCTTACAACCGCAACATTGGTATGGTGTTTCAAAACTATGCCCTGTTTCCCCACATGAGCATCGCGGAAAACCTAGCCTATCCCCTTAAGGTGCGCAAAATGTCCAAGGCGGACATCGATAAAAAGGTGACACGTTATCTAGAGCTTATCGAACTGGAAGATTTTGCCGGGCGCATGCCCGCACAATTATCCGGCGGACAGCGTCAGCGTGTAGCCTTGGCCCGTGCCTTGATCTTCAGCCCCAGTCTGGTGCTGATGGATGAGCCACTGGGGGCTTTGGATAAAAAGTTGCGGGAGCAAATGCAGCTGGAAATCATGCGCTTGCACAAAAAGCTTGGGTTCACCGTGATCTATGTGACCCATGACCAAACCGAAGCCTTGACGATGTCTGATCGCATCGCCGTGTTTGATGATGGCGTGGTGCAACAATGTGCGCCTCCCGATGTGCTTTATGAACAACCGGCAAACGCCTTTGTAGCCGATTTTATCGGTGAAAATAACTTTATTCCCGGCACCATCGTCGGCCTTGATGACGGCATGATCCGGGTTAAAATATCCACCGGCGAAGAGATCATCGCCATGCATTCAGATTGTGATGTTATCGGCACCAAAACACGGGTTTCGCTGCGCCCGGAAAAAATGTTCATCCTGCCCAGCGAACACGACTTCGCCAATGAAATCACCGTTAAGTTTTTGGTGCGCTTGTACGTTGGTGATTACATTCGCTACTTCTTTGAACTGCCCGACAAAACTGAAATTGTCGTCAAAGTTCTCAATGACCACGAAGCGCCGAAGTTCGTCGAAGGTGATGAGGCCCACTTGATCTCCCGCCGCAAAGATTGCTTCGCCTTCATGGATACATAAGTTCGACCCGTGCGTGAACAGCGCACACCCTCATTTTTCACAAGCTATTGAGAGGATAAAATAATAATGAAAATAACAACAATGGTTACAGGAGCCGCGCTGGGAGTGATGCTTGCATCGACCGCCATGGCTGCAGAACTGACTGTCGTATCTTTTGGTGGTGCCTATGGCGCCGCACAAAAAAAGCACATGTTGGACCCCTATACGGCCAAAACCGGCACAAAGATTTTGTTTGAGGATTATTCCGGTGGTATCGCTGAAATCAAAGCTCAAGTCGAAGCCAACAACATCCAATGGGACGTTGTTGATATCGAAGTGATTGATCTGGAACGGGCTTGTTCCGAAGGTCTGTTGGAAGTCATTCCCGCCAGTGTTTTGGCAGCGGGTGCCGATGGCACACCGGGCGCCCAAGATTTCATCCCGTCTGCCATCGCCAATGAATGCGGTGTCGGTAACATCGTGTGGACGATCATTTATGCCTACAACGAAAAAACCATTGGCAGCGTAAAGCCGACCTCGATCGGTGATTTCTTTGACACCAAAAAAATCTCCGGTAAACGCGCCATGCGCAAACGTCCACAGGTCAACATGGAATGGGCGCTGATTGCCGATGGTGTTGCCGCAGATAAGGTCTATGAAGTCCTGGCCACCGATGCTGGCCAAGCACGGGCCTTTGCCAAACTCGATACCATCAAAGATGATATCGTGTGGTTTGATTCTTGGTCTCAGGTTCCCCAATTGTTAAATGACGGCGGCGCCGTGATGGGTCAATCGGCCAACGGACGTATCTTTGACGCGATCAAAAAAGACGGCAAACCATTCAAAATGGTCTGGGATGCACATGTCTATGACCTCGATGTTTGGGCCGTGGTTAAGGGTTCGAAAAAGAAAGACCTAGCCTTTGATTTCATCTCCTTTGCAACCGGCACCAAGCCGCTTTCCGGAATGCCGGACGTGGCTTATGGCCCGACCCGCAAATCTTCGATGGCCCTTGTTGATCCAGCAGTGATTCCTGATCTTCCAACCTCGCACCTAGATGAAGGCGTCAAAGCCGACGGCATCTTTTGGGCCGATTTTGGTGAGTCTCTCGGTGAGAAATTTAACGAGTGGCTATTGAAATAAGTTTATCGACATTTGACGGTGTGGGGCAATACTTGCTCCACACCATCGGATGAACTGTTTTTAAAAATGCGCTAGAGATGAAGAATATGAGCAACACAACAACCAACGTAGCGTCCACCGCTTCCTCGGACAATAATAAGCGTGGTGCAGCTATACTGACCAAAGAAGAGGCCCGTTTTGCCCGGCGTGAATTGCGCCGTCACAAGATGACCGCCTTCGCCTTGGTGGTGCCGTTGCTGGTGTTCATATCTTTCGCCTTTGTCGCGCCTATTTTGACCATGCTCCACCAGGGTTATTACAGTCCGGTGGTCGCGGATTTGATTCCCCAAACCCTTGAAAAGCTCGAATCATGGGATGGTCAGGGGCAACCCGATAAACGCGTGCTGACCAGCATGGCGATTGACCTCAAACGGCTCGCCGCAGATCGCACCTCTGGTAAATTGGCGGCAGAAATTAATCGTCACAAGCCGGGTGCCTCCAGCATGGTAAAGTCAACCGCGCGCAAACTGCGCCGTAAAGACGATGCCGATCTCGCACAAAACGGGGCCGCCCTGTTGCTCGCCGCCAACAAAAGTTGGGCCGACGCGAAAACCTGGCAAGCCGTACAAAAGGCCGGTAAAATTTATACCGATGGGTTTTATCTGACCGCTTTAGACCTTGAACGTACCTTCGAAGGTGAGATCCAAATCCGCGAAGCCACCCAGATTTATATTCAACTTTACACCAAGACATTGCGCATGGCGCTGGTGATCACGCTGATGTGTCTGGTCCTTGGTTATCCGCTGGCGTATTTCTTAGCCAACGCCCCTTCGAAGACCTCCAATATGTTGATGATTTTTGTATTGTTGCCGTTTTGGACCTCTTTGCTGGTGCGCACAACGGCGTGGATTGCGCTGCTGCAAACCAACGGAGTGGTCAATTCGTTTCTTATGGAATTGCACGTCATATCGGAACCTTTGGATATGCTGTATACGGAATTTTCAACCATCATCGCGATGACGCATATTCTTTTGCCGTTCATGATTTTGCCGCTCTACAGCGTTATGAAGGGCATCGACAAAAGCTACATGCGCGCCGCCATGTCTATGGGCGCAAAACCAATCCCCGCCTTCCTCAAAGTGTACCTGCCAAACACCTTGCCCGGTCTATCGGCGGGCGCGTTGTTGGTGTTTATCATTTCGGTTGGCTACTACATTACCCCGGCGTTGGTCGGTGGCACCGATGGCCAGATGATTTCGAACATCATCGCCTTCCATATGCAGCAATCTAACAACTGGGGGCTGGCAGCCGCGCTGGGCACCATGTTGTTAATATTGATCCTGACCCTGTATTGGGTTTACGACCGCTTTGTCGGCGCTAGCAACATCAAGTTGGGATAACCAGAAAAATGAGCCAACCTTTTCCAAGCTATTACACCCTTTGGCACAAAGCCGGATCGTATGCTCTTAAGTTTACGGCCTTTGCGGTCTTGTTTTTCCTGATCGTGCCGATCATCGTGATCATCCCGTTGTCGTTCAATGCCGAACCCTACTTCACCTTTACCAAGGGCATGGTGACGTTTGAGCCATCGGCCTATTCGATGCGCTGGTATGATGCCATCGTGACCAATCCCAATTGGTTGTTAGCGATCAAAAATAGCTTCATCATTGGTTTTTTTGCGACCATTGTAGCGACTACATTAGGCACAATGGCGGCTGTTGGCCTGTCGAGCCAACGCATGCCGTATAAACGCTTGATCATGGCTTTGTTGTTGTCCCCGATGATTGTGCCGTTGATCATCATCGCTGCCGGAATGTTTTTCTTTTATTCAAAATTTGGATTTGCCGGAACCTATACAGGCTTGATCATCGCCCACGCGGCATTAGGTGTGCCGTTCGTCATCATCACGGTGACCGCGACGCTCAGCGGTTTTGATCGGTCTTTGTATTTTGCGGGATTGAGCATGGGCGCGTCACCGCTCAAAACATTTTTTGATGTGGTGGTGCCATTGATCCGCCCCGGCGTAATTTCCGGCGCGATGTTTGCTTTTGTCACCTCGTTTGATGAGGTGGTGTTGGTTTTGTTCCTCGCCGGGCCGGGGCAGCGCACCATTCCCAGACAAATGTTTTCAGGCCTACGTGAACAAATAAACCCGACCATTTTGGCCGTAGCAACCTTGTTGATTATGGTGTCGGTCGCGTTCTTGATCACCCTAGAGTTTTTAAGACGACGCTCTGAACGCTTACGTGGTTTAGAATCCCCACACTAAGCCAAAGCACCTGCAAGGGCGTCACAAATAACAAGCGCAAATGCGCGCTTAAATCGAACCACAAGGATTATAGAGATGAAAATACAAGCTCATTATGTGAACGGCAGCGCTTGGTCTGGTTCCAGCAAACGCAAGATCGATGTTAACAACCCCGCGACCGGTGAAGTCACCAGCGAGCTGGTGTTGGCGACCAAAGCCGACGTTGACGAGGTCGTGAACATCGCCCACAAAGCTTTTCAAAGCTGGTCAACAACCCCCCCCGCAAAACGCGCTCAGGTGATGTTTGCGTTTCGGGATTTGTTGAAGCAAAACATCGATGAACTGGCCGAACTTTTGTCGTCTGAACACGGCAAGACAATTCCCGATGCCAAGGGTGAAGTGGCCCGCGGCATCGAAGTAATCGAATTTGCCTGCGGTATTCCCCAGCTTTTAAAAGGCGAATATTCCGAGCAAGTGGCCAACGGTGTGGACACCCATTCAATTCGCCAGCCGCTGGGCGTGGTCGCCGGCATTACGCCTTTCAACTTCCCAGCGATGGTGCCGTTATGGATGTATCCGGTTTCCCTGAGCTGCGGAAACTCGTTTATTTTGAAGCCTTCGGAAAAAGATCCTTCGGTGGTTTTGCGCATTGCCGAACTGTTGGACGAAGCGGGCCTGCCCAAAGGCGTATTCAGTGTGGTCAACGGTGACAAAGAAGCCGTTGATGCGTTGCTGGACAATCCGTTGGTCGAAGCCATCAGCTTCGTCGGTTCCACCACCATCGGTGAATATATCTATTCACGCGGCACCGCCAACGGCAAACGGGTGCAGGCTCTTTGTGGCGCGAAAAACCATTTGGTGGTGATGCCCGATGCCGATATGGAACAGGTTGCCGACGCCTTAATGGGATCTGCATATGGTTCCGCTGGTGAACGTTGCATGGCGATTTCGGTGGCGGTCCCCGTCGGCGAAGAAACCGCAGACCGACTGATCGAAGTCTTGGCACCACGGGTGCAGGCTTTAAAGGTTGCGCCGTATACCGACCCAAGCTCTGACATGGGTCCGGTCATCACCAAGGCCAGCCTCGATAACATTCACGATTATATCGGCCAAGGTTTAGACGCTGGTGCCGAATTGGTTGTTGATGGTCGCGACCTGAAACTCCAAGGCTATGAAGACGGCTATTTCATTGGGGGGTGCCTGTTCGACAAGGTGACCACAGATATGTCCATTTACACCGATGAGATTTTTGGTCCCGTGCTGGCTGTGGTCCGTGCCAATACTTATGAAGAAGCACTGGACATGATCAACAACCACGAATACGGCAACGGTACGGCGATCTTTACCCGCGATGGCGATGCGGCGCGCCATTTCTGTTCACGGACCCGTATTGGCATGGTTGGCGTCAACGTGCCGATCCCGGTTCCGGTCGCCTATCATTCCTTTGGTGGTTGGAAACGGTCGTTGTTTGGCGATCATCATATCCACGGCATGGAAGGCGTGCGGTTCAACACCGCCCTAAAAACCATCACCTCTCGGTGGCCGTCGGGTATCAAAGAAGGTGCTGTGTTTAATTTCCATTCCGGCAGTGACACACACAGCAAATAAGAGAAAAAGGAGGGCATGGCCATGCGACCTAACAACCTAGAAAATTATTGGATGCCATTTACATCAAACCGGGATTTCAAAGCAGATCCACGGATGATCGTATCGGCAGATGGCATGTATTACAAAAGCAGTGACGGCCGCGACATCTTAGATGGAACGGCCGGATTGTGGTGTGTTAACGCAGGCCATGCTCATCCCAAAATTGTCGAAGCCGTATCGACCGCCGTGCGCACCTTGGACTATGCACCGGGCTTTAACTTCGGTCATGACGGGGCCTTTGAATTGTCCAATCGGTTGGCCCATATGTTCCCCGAGAACATCAACCATTTTTTCTTCACCAATTCAGGATCAGAAGCCGTCGACAGCGCCCTGAAAATCGCCTTGGCGTATCATCGGTGCAAAGGCAACGGAACCAAGACGCGTTTGATTGGTCGTGAACGCGGCTATCATGGCGTTGGTTTTGGCGGCATTTCCGTCGGCGGACTGGTTAAGAACCGCATGTATTTTGGGTCTTTGCTGAACGGTGTTGACCATATGCGTCATACCCACGATCCGGTGCGCAACGGCTTTAGCCGTGGCGAAGTCGAATATGGGTGCGAATTGGCCGAAGATTTAGAACGCTTGGTGGCGCTTCACGATGCCTCAACCATTGCTGCGGTGATCGTCGAACCCGTTGCTGGATCGACGGGTGTATTGCCACCCCCAAAAGGCTATCTCAAGCGTCTGCGCGAAATTTGCGATGCCCATGATATCTTGTTGATTTTTGATGAAGTGATCACCGCGTTTGGACGGCTGGGGTGCATGACAGCGGCGGAGTATTTCGACGTGGAACCCGACATCATCACCTGTGCCAAAGGCTTAACCAGTGGCGTTGTGCCGATGGGTGGAGTCGCGGTGCAGGACAAAATCTATCAAACCATGATGGATAACGCCGATGCGCCCATTGAATTGTTTCATGGCTATACGTATTCCGGCCATCCGTTGGCCACGGCGGCGGCGTTGGCGTCCCTTGATGCGTACGCCGAAGACGGTATGTTTGAAAATGCTCGCGCGCTTTCCAAGCCATGGGCCGATGCCGCACATGCCTTGAAAGGCGTTAAACATGTCACCGACATTCGCACCATCGGCTTGGTCGCCGGGATCGAATTGGAATCGCGCCCCGGTGCCCCCGGTGCACGGGCTTATGATGTGATGAAGGCGTGTTGGGAAAAAGGGCTGATGGTCCGGGTGACCGGCGATGTTCTTGCCTTCTCGCCCCCGCTCATTATTAACGAGCTTGAAATTGAGCAATTGTTCGCCACCACCGCCAGCGTCCTAAACACTATACCCTGACAACAATTGCCCTAATCCATTCCTCTTACCATGGCTATCCATACGGTCTATAGACAACCATTACAGGAACAAACTACAATCCAAAGCATAATTCAATAAGGGGGTATCTGAGTGTTGAATCCGTAGAGGAAGACATGACTTTATCAAACCAAGACTTAATGTCCAAAAAACAGGTGTTTGATTTCTTGTTGGACATATTTGACGAATTTTTAAACGACAACGACCATACCGAAAATGGTGACGGCGATGTACGATCCCCCCTTAAACTATGGTTTAAATTCGAAGACAAAGACGTTGATTTTTTCATCAAAAGAGACGGTATGTTTTCGTCTAGGTATGGCGCTGTAGACGAAATATATTTTTTCTCCAGCACGGACGAACATGAGGCCGGTTGCGTCTTTGTCGGGCGTTATCAAAACGGCCTAGATCAAAAAAATCGGCCCAAATTTGAATACAGCAGAACCTATAAAGGTGGCACACAGACAGATGTGGAATCCATGCTCCATTCCCTCAAGATTGCCCACGACATGCACATACTTGAACGCCATTATGTTTGACGTTGGTCTTTCAAATCAGCGACCTAATTCATACCCTCGCCTTTGGCCATCAGCTTCATATGTTTTTCCGCAGCATTCAGCCCACCTTCGCCCGGATGCCAAGTAATTTTCCCATCACCATTGGCGTCAAATCCTTCCAACAATTGATGGGAAAGTATTTCAATTTCTTTCACCAACGGGGCCGCCTTGGACGCATTTTTTGTTCCCAGAACGGCCTGCCCAAGAGTTGAAATTTTCTGGGCTCGATCCATGGTATTTTGAAAAGACGCCACGACGTGAACGGCATGGGCCTTTATATTGTTCGATGCCCCTTCACTTTTGGCTGCAAAATTTATGTGTTTTGCGGCCTCGCCCGTAGCCTTTAAAACACCATAACCCAGCCCCGGACCTTTGCTTTCCAGTGATGTATCTATGGTCTGTAAAACATGGCGAATATGAGTTTTCATCCATCCCAAATCATTGGGTTTTTTCGCCGCAAACTTGGCGTGTTGCGCTGTCGTTTTGGCTTCGGCCATAGCGGTTGGCAAAAACCCCTTACCCTCGGGCGTGCCAGCCCAGCCCATCGAAACATGCCCCATGTGCGCGTGCGCCATGTGCGTTGACGCGGACGCTACGCCTGAATAAGCAATGTTGAGACCTAATATGAGAGCCGTTGATAATGTTGTCGATATAAACACATTCATGTTCTTTCTCCTTCATCAGCAAGCCTGTTCGCTTCATCGTTAAAATGGGGAGAGCGCTTAAACTTTGCGAGCTGTTTATATCGGCGATTACATAAACCACAGGACTTGCAGGTGGCTCAAAACAAACTATCTCTGAACTTCAACGTTCTTAAAAGTTCCCATAGAGGTTATGATGACGGAAACGTACCAAGCTGTTTGTCCAAAATGTTCCACCATAAATCGCCTGCCCAAAACCAAAAAGGCCCGTGAGGCCAACGAGGCCAAGTGTGGAAAATGTGGTGAAGCCATGTTCAATGGCAAACCGGTTGTCTTGACGTCCGGATCATTCGCACGACATCTTAAATCCAATGACATTCCTGTGGTTGTTGATTTTTGGGCCGATTGGTGTGGGCCATGTAAAATGATGGCCCCTGAATTTGCAAAAGCGGCGGCCCAAATGGAACCCATCGCCCGCTTTGCCAAGGTCGATACCGAAGCCGAACAAGCCATTGCCGCGCAATACAACATTCGCAGCATTCCAACGTTGATCGTTTTTAAGGACGGAAAAGAAGTGGCGCGTCAAGCCGGGGCCATGTCTGCCGACCAGTTAAAATCTTGGGTCCAACAGTATACTTAAGCGCCTTTTTCCAAAGCCCATAACGCCTTTGCCCCATCAAATAAACGGTGCATAATTTCGCTTTCGGTGATGCCCAGACGCGCACTGGGAGAGATATCAACGATGCCACCCTGCCCCGCACCGGAATGTTCGCCACCCACACCGCGCACCGAAAGCCCAAACTTTTGGGCAACTGTTTTTGCCGCCTCTAAATCTTGCCCGCCTTGTGTCAGCTTCGCCAATGCCATGTGCAAACTGGCGCGCATGGCGGTGCCCAAATTGGTCGGGCACGATGTGATGTAACCATATTTTTCTGAATGGGCAAAGGCTGGAACCCGTGCAGAAAACTTGTCCAAACCGACGTGCAGGCGGGCAAACAACCCGGCCAAATCACCGCCCCGCTTCATCGCCATAATGCGCAGGTGATCTTCTTCACCGACCCAGATGATAAAATCCTCGGCGGCGGAAATATACATGCCGCGCCCAAAAGGCCAATCAGATGAAATGCCGCCCGAATTTAAATAACGATCGCCACTCATGTCTTTAAACATCTGGTGCGCATCGACACGGTCTTGATAAGCCTGCCCCTTCAATTCAAAGGCTGATTTTGGCGTGAGCGAATAATATGCGCCGCCAAAATCAGGGTCGTCTTTCAAAACGTCAAAGGCCTTAATCATCACCTTCTCAAATTCAATCCGGTCCGCTTTTGTCATGGCCCCGGGCAAAGGAAACGCCGCCACGTTCCGACCCACCCGCACCCGCATGGACACATCGCGCAAAGCTTCGTCGATGTCTTCTAAGGAACAAGGTGAAGTCGTCGCCGACCAGTCGTGTTTTTGGGCAATGCCTTGGCCCGCCGCAATCTTATGGTAATCCCGGATCATCGGCTCCAGCAAGGGCGCAAAATCATCATAATCCCCCCCATGCTGAGCATACGCGCCCATCTGGCTATCGGGATTATCCAAACCGGATTTAATAATTTTCAGAACCCGAGCCTGATCGTCTTGGCTCAACGCAGAAAAATAACGTTCAGAAAAATAACGCGCCATCAAATTTTCAGGATGGTCCAAACGAATGGCTAAAATATCAGTCGCAACAGTCATGGCGGTATCCTTGTATTCCTCAATATGGAAAAGAGTG
>NVSZ01000049.1 GCA_002732845.1 Rhodospirillaceae bacterium | reverse complement strand
ATTTCACACCGTTGATTTACACCTTGTCGATTACGGCTGTGATTTACACCTCCTTGGTGGCCTTGGTTCAGCACGATATGAAAAAGCTGATCGCGTATTCGTCCATTGCTCACATGGGTTTTGTCACGGCGGGTACGTTCACCATGACCGTTCACGGTGTTGAAGGTGCGATTTACCAAATGCTCAGCCACGGTGTGGTCTCGGCTGCCTTGTTCTTGTGTGTTGGCGTGATTTATGACCGCATGCACACCCGTGAAATCTCGGCGTACGGTGGCTTGGTCCATAAAATGCCCGCTTATGCCTTGGTCTTCATGTTGTTCATGATGGCTTCGGTTGGATTGCCTGGAACGGGTGGTTTTGTGGGCGAGTTCTTGGTGCTGTTGGGTGCGTTCGAAGACAACACTTGGGTGGCAACGTTCTTGCTGACCGGGGTGATTTTGAGTGCGGCTTATATGTTGTATCTGTATCGCCGGGTTGTCTTTGGCAAGCTTGAAAAAGACGAGTTGAAAAAGATGCTCGATATGAGCCCTCGGGAATGGGCGGTGTTTGCACCGTTGATCATTTTGACCGTGTGGATGGGTATTTATCCATCGTCGTTCCTAGATATGATGCACGTTTCTGTGGATCACCTGTTGTCTCAAGTCCAAGTGGCTAAAGACGCCAGCGCCGCTGCCATATTGGCGGGTCGCTAAGATGAATAAATTAGAGGAGTAGAGGACCGATGGCCATGGCTACAGTCCCCAATCTAGCTCCGGCAATGCCGGAAATCTTTCTCGCCCTTGCGGCGATGGCGTTGTTGATGCTGGGCGTATTCCAGAAATGGGCAACACCCGAAGGTGCTATTCGCGCATCGCGCATGACCTCGAATCTTGGTGTGTTAAGCCTTGGTTTGGCGTTGATCTTGGTGTTTACCGTATCGGGAAGCACGCTGATCACGTTCGAAGGTATGTTCATCAGCGATGCCTTTGCCACGTATGCCAAGGTTTTGATCTTGCTGGCGGGTGTGTTTACGCTCGTCTTGGCGCAGAACTGGTTGGAAATGCAGGGCGCACATCGCTTTGAATTTGCCATTTTGATCTTGTTTGCCACGTTGGGCATGATGATGATGGTCTCGGCGAATAACCTTATGTCTTTGTACATGGGTTTGGAATTGTCGTCTTTGTCGCTTTATGTGTTAGCCGCGTTCCATCGTGACGATGCGCGGTCGTCCGAAGCTGGCTTGAAATACTTTGTCTTGGGCGCCTTGGCGTCGGGCATGTTGTTGTACGGCATGTCCTTGGTTTATGGCTTCAGCGGCAGTGCCGATTTTGAAGTCATCGCCAGCGTTATAAAAAGCGACGAACCCTTGCCCATCGGCATATTGATCGGTTTGGTCTTCATGATGTCGGGCTTGGCGTTTAAGGTTTCTGCGGTGCCGTTCCACATGTGGACACCCGATGTTTACGAAGGTGCACCGACACCCGTCACCGCATTTTTTGCCGTGGCTCCGAAAGTGGCCGCCTTGGCGTTGTTCTTGCGCGTCATGATTGGCCCGTTTGGCGATGTGTCTGATCAATGGCAACAAATCATTATAATGCTTTCCATCCTGTCCATGTTGGTCGGCTCGTTCGCCGCCATCGCGCAAAGCAACATCAAACGTCTGATGGCCTATTCATCCATCGGTCACGTGGGCTATGCGTTGATCGGTTTGGCGGTTGCGAATGAAGCGGGCGTTACGGGCGTGTTGATCTATCTGACCATTTACGTGTTCATGAACATTGGTACATTCGCGTGCTTGATGGGCATGCGCCGGGGTGGTCGCGCGGTTGAACAGATTTCTGACCTTAGCGGACTGGCCAAAACCCATCCGGGCATGGCGGCGGCTTTGGCCATCATGATGTTTTCCATGGCAGGTATTCCTCCGTTGGCGGGCTTCTTTGGCAAATTGTACATCTTCTTGGCCGCGATCGAAGCCGGACTGTATGCGTTGTCGGTAATCGGTGTTTTGGCCTCTGTTGTGTCCGCGTATTATTATGTTCGGATCATTAAGGTCATGTATTTTGATGAACCGGGCGTTGAAGCTTTGGATACACCGTTGCCCAAATCCGTATCGGTTGTTTTGGGATTGTGCACGGTCGTAATCGTGCTGTTTATTGCCTTCCCAACACCAGTGATCGACGCGGCTAAAGTCGCTGCCGCCTCGCTGTTTTAGGGCAACCACTTCTTATGACGCAACTCGAGCTCCCAAGTCCTTATCGGCTTGTGGAGCTCGATTGCGTTGATAGCACCAATGCCGAGGCCAAACGTCTGGCCAAAGCGGGCTGTCCTGATTCCACAGTCGTCTGGGCCAAACGCCAAACAGCGGGGCGGGGCAGGCGCGGGCGCACGTGGGTTTCAGACGAAGGCAATCTATATTTTTCCATCGTCATAAGACTTCCATATCCTATGCAGGTGATGACGCAACTGTCGTTTGTTGCGGCGAATGCCTTGGCCGATGCGATACAGGTGGCGGCTCCGCGCGGGGCCTTTGTCAACGTTAAATGGCCCAACGATGTGCTGGTCGAAGGCAAAAAAATCGCAGGTATTTTAATGGAAGGCGAAGTTGAGCCGGGCACGGATCACTTTAAGTGGCTGGTGCTGGGCATCGGCGTAAATGTCGCGTCCCATCCGCCCCAAAATGCCACAGAGACGCCAGCGACATCGCTCGCCGGGGAAGGCGTTGTCGGTGACGGTCTGAATATTGAAGCGCTGTTGGATACCTTGGCCAAAAGATTCTTAGCCGGTCTTGTGACGTGGCGAAATTTGGGCTTTGGTCCGATCCGGCGGCATTGGTTGTTGCGGGCCAAGGGCTTGGGCGGTCCGGTACAGGTACGCTTGCCAAATGAAACAATAAACGGCATCTTTGCGGCCTTGGATGAAAACGGCGCTTTGGTCCTTCATATGGATAATCAACCCAATCGTTTGATTACGGCGGGCGATGTGTTTATTTTATAAGACTTAAATTTTAGAGTATAAATCATGTTGCYCGCAATCGATTCCGGAAACACCAACATCGTATTTGCCACTTTTGGTGACGACGGCGAAATTTCGCACATGTGGCGGATGGAAACCAAGGCTGGCTGTTCGCCGATAGACCTTCAAAACGGGTTGCTGGAACAAGGTTTAACCGCCTCAGCGATCACGTCCGCCATCATCGCCACCGTGGTCCCCGATAATTTGCAAATTCTCATCGATTTTTGTGAAAGCACGTTTAAGGTCCAGCCCTTGGTGGTGGGCGATGCGGWCGTTGATTTGGGCGTTCAGGTGTTGCTGGATAATCCGGGCGAGGTTGGTGCCGACCGTTTGGTTAACGCGGTTGCTGCCGGCGAAACTTATGGCGGTCCCCTGATTTGCGTAGATTTTGGCACCGCGACGACGTTTGACGTGTTGGACCAAGACGGCAACTATGCGGGCGGGGTGATTGCTCCGGGCATTAATCTGTCGTTGGATGCTTTGTATGCCCACGCCGCCAAATTGCCGCGAATCAAGCCCATTCGCCCCCTTCACGTGATTGGCACCAGCACGGTCAGCGCCATGCAATCGGGTATTTATTGGGGCTATGTGTCGTTGATCGAAGGCATGGTTGGGCGCATCAAGGCTGAATTTGGCGCGCCCATGAAAGTGATTGCCACGGGCGGCTTAAGCCCGTTATTCAGCGAAGCCACAGACCTTATCGAAGCCACCGATGCGGATTTAACTCTGCGCGGACTTTTTCTTATTTATCAGCTTAATCGGAGCCCTTAATGGCCGACAACGAACTACTTTTCCTCCCCCTTGGTGGAGCCGGTGAAATCGGCATGAATTTGAACCTGTACGGGTTCGGAAACCCCAACAATCCGGAATGGATCATGTTGGATTTAGGCATTTCCTTTGGCGACAACAGCCAACCGGGCGTTGACGTGGTGATGCCCGACCCTGAATTTATCGAAGCCCATAAAGACAAACTGTTGGGCATTGTCCTCACCCATGCTCACGAAGATCATTTGGGGGCGGTGCAATACCTGTGGGATCGCTTTGAATGCCCGATTTATGCGACCCCCTTTACGGTTTCTGTCTTGAAACGAAAATTGGCAGAAGATTCTAAATTCGAAAATATTCCAATTATTGAAATTCCGCTCAATGGGACCTTTTCGTTGGGTCCGTTTGAACTGGAATTGATCACCCTGACCCATTCCATCCCCGAACCCAACGCCGTGGTGTTGCGCACGCCGTTAGGCACCGTTTTGCATACGGGCGATTGGAAATTGGACCCGGACCCGGTTGTGGGGGCCGATTATGACATGCAGGCCTTGCGTGATTTGGGCGACGAAGGCGTTTTGGCCATGGTGTGCGATTCCACCAACGTATTCACCGAAGGCACCAGCGGTTCCGAAGGCGATATTTTAGATAATCTGGTTAATCTTATTCAAGACCACAAAGGTCGTGTGGTGGTGACGTGTTTTGCATCCAATGTGGCGCGCATTGACACCATTTCTCGGGCCGCAAAAATGTGTGATCGAGAAATCGTTTTGGCGGGACGTTCGTTTGGTCGTATGATTGAAAGTGCAAAAGAAAACGGATACTTACAAGATGTACCTAAGTTTTTAGATGAAGAATACGCCAGCCAAATCCCCAAAGATAAACTGTTGATCATCTGTACCGGATCACAAGGAGAGGCCCGAGCCGCCTTGTCGCGCATTGCGTCCGAAGATCATCAACGCATTTCGATTTCCAAGGGTGACATGGTGATTTTTTCATCTCGGCAAATTCCCGGCAACGAAGTCGGTATCAGCAATCTGCAAAATAAACTGGTGCGTTTGGGGGTCGAAATCATCACTGACAAGCAAGCCTTTGTGCATGTGTCGGGACATCCGGCGCGCGATGAAATGTTGGAAATGTATCAGGCCGTAAAGCCTACTATTTCCGTTCCGGTGCATGGCGAACTGCGTCATTTGACCGAACATGCGGCTTTGGCGAAAACCTGTCAGGTGGAACAGGCCGTGATCGTTGAAAATGGCGGCATGGTGCGCTTGGCCCCAGGGCCTGCGAAAATCATTACCCATGTGCCGTCGGGGCGTTTGGCCGTGGAAGGCGGACGGGTGGTGCGTTTAGACAGTGAGCTGATCCGTGGACGGACCCGCGCGCTGTGGAATGGCACCGCGACGGTGACCATCGTCATCGATAAGCTGGGCAATTTGTTGGGCGATGCGCAAATTTCAACCACCGGATTGTTAGAACCGGATGATTATGATTATGAAGACGAGGTCTTGGACCGGGCCGAAGCCGCGGTCGAAAACTTAAATAAAAAAGATCGCCGCAAAGATGACGTCGTATCGGAAGCCGTACGTATTTCTGTGCGCCGCTATTTTCGGGCTATGTTTAAGAAAAACCCGGTGACCACCGTACATTTGGTTAGGATTTCAACATGATCGGACAACTGAACCACATCGCCATTGCTGTGCCTGACTTAGATACAGCGGTGGCCAAATACCGCGATGTTTTGGGGGCTAAAGTCTCTGAACCGCTAGCTCTGCCCGAACATGGCGTGACCACGGTGTTTGTTGAATTGCCCAATACCAAGTTGGAATTGYTGGAACCGTTGGGCGATGACTCGTTGATTTTAAATTTCCTTAAACGTAACCCAGAAGGCGGTGTTCATCACTTGTGTTTCGAAGTTGATGATATTCAAGACGCCAAAACAAAGCTTGAAAAATCGGGCGTTCGTATACTCGGTAATGGCGAGCCACGTCTTGGAGCACACAGCAAACCTGTATTATTTCTGCATCCCAAGGATTTTTTTGCTACTCTGATAGAAATTGAGGAGGCATGAGTGAGCGATCCGGAAAAACAAGATTCAACAGATCCAAAAGACTTTGATTTTGAAATGACCGGAATCAGTCAGATTAAGATCAATAAAAAGTGGATTTGGATTACGGTCGCTGCATTGTTTGTTTTTTCTATCATTGCCGGAACGATGCTTGTTATTTCTGCCCAATCAAGACCTGCAACAATTAATTCGGGTGGCTATACGGGCGGCGAAGAATGGTAATATAAAWTTTTAAAAGTGAGTGAATTTATGGCCTATGAGCCCCCAAAAGTTTGTTTAAATCCCAAAGTTATAAAATGGATATGTGTTTATGTATCCATCATGTTTTTTCCCGCCGTTATTATGATGCTTGTGATCAGGGCTGATATGACGGGTATGTTTTAAACATGCCTGATGATCCGAATTGGTATTGCGATGTGGCGCTGAAAAAAGACCTTCACCGCGCCTATCACGATACCGAATACGGCTTTGGAGGAAAGGGTGAAGCGGCTCTTTTTGAGCTGTTGTGTTTGGAGGTTTTCCAAGCGGGGCTGTCTTGGGAACTGATTTTAAAAAAACGCGCTTCGACCTTTGAAGCGTTTTCTGGGTTTGACGTTGATACCGTCGCAGACTTCGATGACAAAGCTATTAAACGTCTACTAGGTAATCCCGGAATTATCCGTAACCGTTTGAAAATAAATTCAATTATTCATAATGCTCGGGTTATGCAAGGTTTGCGGAAAAGCCATGGTGGATTTCCAAAATGGTTGGATACCCATCACCCTTTGGCCCATGCGGACTGGGTGAAGCTGTTCAAAAAGATCTTTAAATTCACCGGACCCGAAGTGGTGAACGAGTTTTTAATGAGTGCCGGCTATCTTAAAGGGGCGCACCGGGAAAGTTGCCCAACGTATCAAAAAATAGCGAAAACAAATCCTCCTTGGATGCGGAGCTAAACCATGAAATATCTTTTGATCAGTTTAAGTCTGTTGTTGCTGAATGCTCCGGCCTTGGCCCAAGAGGCTGTATCTAAGGTTTTGGTCAGTCTGAAAGATTGCCAACGTTTGGTGAAGCATAAACCGCGCGCCGATGTGGCCTATAAAGCGGGCGTGGATGTGCGGGGCAAATCGGTTGTTGCGGCTCACGGGCCGGGCAAAGACCCGGGCGCGTTTAAACTGCCCGATAAAATCACCATCGATTTTGGCTTGGATCTAAAGGGCAAATACGGCATCAGCGGCGCCGGGGAACACACCGCAACCACCACCCTTTTTCCCGTGGTTTATGATCTGGGCATGGGCGGACTGACGGTCAATGGCAAGCGTTTGACCACAGACGATTCGCAGGCAATTGAAAAAGCCTGTGAAAGCATCCTGAACAAATAAGGGTTTAAACCAGCGCAATTGCCCCGTTTTTCCGGAATCATTGCCGAGTTCGCTCCGATCGCTTAAAGTCAGCATAAGTTTTACTTCACTTAAATTTAGGCATTTATCGATGTTCACCACATTTGAATGGATGATGGCCATTCGTTATCTGAGGGCCAGACGCAAAGAAGGCTTTGTTTCCGTCATTGCGTGGTTTTCGTTGTTGGGCATCGCCATTGGTGTTGCCACCTTGATCATCGTCATGAGCGTCATGAACGGCTTTCGCGCCGAGCTGATGAACCGTATTTTAGGTCTAAACGGACATGTGAACGTATATGCCTCGGTCGGGACCATGACGGACGCCGAAGCCAAAGCCAAAATCGTCTTGCAAGTGCCGGGCGTTGTCTCTGCCTCACCGCTCATCGAAGGCCAAGTCATGGCCACCAACAATGGTCAGGCTAGGGGCGCCGTGATGCGCGGTATTCGCACCGAAGACCTGCGGAAACGGACCATTCTGTCAACAAACATCAAAGCGGGAAGCTTGGATGACTTTGGCCCCGATGACAGCATCGTTATCGGCACCGAAATGGCCCGTCGTCTGGGCGTGATGGTGGGCGACAAGGTCACTATTATCTCGCCAAAGGGCCAAGCCACGGCGTTTGGCACCGTGCCGCGCATGCGCGCCTTTCGCGTTGTCGCAACATTTTCCATTGGCATGTTTGAATATGATTCCGGCTTTGCGTTTATTCCGCTGCACGCCGCACAAATCTATTTCCAAATGCCAAACTCGGTCAGTAATTTAGAAGTGTTTGTCGATGATACCAGCAAAACCACTGAAATAGGGGAGGCCATCAAGCTGGCCTTAAACGGTGACGCGCGGGTGTTTGATTGGCAAAAAACAAACGCCAGTTTCTTTAATGCCATTCAGGTCGAACGCAATGTGATGTTTTTGATTTTGACGCTGATCATCGTGGTGGCGGCCTTTAACATCATTTCCAGCCTGATCATGTTGGTCAAGGACAAGGGCAGGGATATTGCGATTTTGCGCACCATGGGGGCAACCCGCGGCATGATTATGCGGATATTCTTTATTGCCGGGGCGTCTATTGGCGTGTTTGGCACCTTGGGCGGCTTTGCTTTAGGTTTGTGGTTCTCGTTGAACATCGAAACCATTCGCCAATGGATTCAAGCCGTCACGGGCACCGAACTGTTTGCCGCCGAAATCTATTTCTTGTCGCAATTGCCCGCCAAGGTCGACCCTATGGAAGTCATGGCGACCGTATTGATGGGCTTGGGTTTGTCGTTTTTGGCAACGCTGTATCCATCGTGGCAGGCCGCACGGTTAGACCCGGCGGAGGCTCTGCGTTATGAGTAATGTTTTAAGGTTTGACGGTGTAAAGCGGTCTTTTGGGCGCGCGCATACACAATTACATGTGTTAAAAGGCGCTGATTTTGCCATCAATTCCGGAGAAATTGTCGCCCTTGTGGGGCCCAGTGGTTCAGGCAAGTCGACCTTGTTGCAACTGGCTGGATTGTTGGAAAAACCAGACGCCGGCGAAGTCTTTGTTGTGGGCGAGGCCTGTTCAAAACTGAACGACGACCGCCGCACCGAATTGCGCCGTAAACATTTGGGCTTTGTATATCAATATCATCATCTGTTGCCGGAATTTTCCGCCGTGGAAAACATCGTGATTCCACAAATCATCGCGGGACTGGATAAAAAAGTCGCTAACGAGCGGTCTTTGCAGCTGTTGGAAACTTTGGGACTATCAGACCGGGTCACGCACCGTCCGGCGGAACTCAGCGGCGGCGAACAACAACGGGTCGCGATTGCCCGCGCCCTCGCCAACGCGCCCAGTTTATTGTTGGCCGATGAACCCACGGGCAACCTAGACCCAGACACCGCAGGGGACGTATTTAACATTTTGTTGAACCTGACCCGCCAAGTGGGCCTGACCGCGCTGATCGCCACGCACAACATGGAACTGGCATCGCGCATGGATCGCATCGTACGCTTAGAAGACGGTCATTTGATCGAGGTCTAAGCCTTTTTGATCTGTCTGAACCGTTTCCACAAACCGATATTGACCATCAAACCGATGACGATCAGCACCGAGCCTATCGCTTTGATGGGGGTTAGGGTTTCGTCCAAAATCAGCGCCGCACTGGACAGACCAAATGCGGGCACCAATAGGGAAAAGGGCGCGACCATGCTGGCGGGGTAAAGTTTTAACAACTTGCCCCACAGACCAAAGCCGATCAGCGTCGCCGCAATTACCAAATAGGTAATCGTTGCGATGCCTTTCAGGTTGATGTGGGTTAACGCATAGGTGATTTTGGCGGTGTCTTCAAAAACCCAAGACAAGGTAAATAAGGGGATCGCGGCTACCAAAGAAGCCCAAACAAACAACCCCAGCATACTGTCGGCGTGCGATTGTTTGATCAAGATATTGGCGACCCCCCAACAGGCTGCCGCCGCAATCACCATCAAAAACGCAGAGACAACGGCGGCTTGGCCCAAATCCAAGGAAATCACGACCAAACCAGAAAAGGCGATGCCCATGCCAAGGTATTGTTCAAGTTTTGGCCGTTCTTGTAAAAACAAGGCGGCAAAGATCACGGTGAAAAACGCTTGGGCCTGAAGAACAAGTGAGGCCAGTCCCGCAGGCATGCCCATGTCCATGCCGATAAACAGCAACGAAAATTTGGCAACACCCAACACCAAGCCAACGCCGATAACATAGCCAAAATGAATATTCGGGCGGGGAATAAACCACGCAAAAATGACTCCGGTTGCCGCAAAGCGAAGCGCGTTCAGCAAAATTGGCGGAAAATCATCAAGCCCAATGCGGATCACGACAAAATTAATGCCCCAAATCGCGGCGACCAGAACCGCCCAAATGATGTGTTTTGTATCCATAAAAGGAACCTTAAACACAGCCCTTCAAAGTCACAATAGCCGTTTTGTCTGGGTACAAACGGGTTGGGGAAAACTTTGTCTGGTCCGACTCGGGTGATCTGTGGAATCCTATACTCATCATGGCTCATGCATCTTTTGTCCACCTGCGCGTTCACAGCGCTTATTCCCTGTCCGAAGGGGCGATCCGTATTGGGAATTTGGCCGAGTATTGCCAAGTGGCCAAGATGCCCGCCGTTGCGGTGACCGATACCAACAACTTGTTTGGCGCGTTGGAATTTTCACAAACGGCTTCAAAGGCCGGCATTCAGCCAATTATTGGTTGCCAAATTGCCCTGAACCGTGAAGGCCCCGGCACCCCGCAACCGGGGCGCACCATGACGGCCTTTGCTCCAGACCAAGTCGTGGTGCTGGTTCAGACTGACGAAGGTTACCGCAATCTTTTGAAATTATTGTCCATCGCTTACATGGACAGCGAAGACGTCGAAGACCCCAAAGTCACCTTTGCCGACCTAGATACCCATGCTGCGGGCTTGATATTGCTGACAGGCGGCGTAAATGGCCCCGTGGGGCGGGCTTTGGTGGATGGTCAGGACGATCTGGCACGCGAAACCATGGACCGCCTGCACAAGTCCTTTGGCGACCGCCTGTACATCGAATTGCAACGCCATGGCTTGCGTAACGAAGCAAAAATTGAACCCGCATTGCTGGACATGGCGTATGACTTAGGCATTGGCTTGGTCGCCACTAACGAATGCTTTTTCCCTGATCAAAAAATGTATGACGCCCACGATGCTCTGATTTGCATCGCGGCGGGGGCCTATGTGGGCCAAGGCGATCGTCGTCGTTTGACGCCGGATCATTATTTTAAAAGTGCTCGGGAAATGGAGGTGTTGTTCGCCGACCTTCCCGAAGCCATTGCCAATACCCTTGTGATCGCCAAACGCTGCGCCTTTAAAGTGCCCAACGTTGATCCGATTTTGCCACCGTTTGATTGCGGACCGGGCCTCAAYGAAGAAGACGAGCTTCGCAAACAAGCCGTTGCGGGTTTNNATRAASKSMTKGNNAWGTTYWSMWRTASMAAGRCSRCAKSWKCGNGSACSRRRRWSRWKWYGTCGCCAAGCCTTATCGAGAACGGTTGGATTTCGAACTTAAAGTCATCATCGACATGGGCTTTCCGGGCTATTTCCTGATCGTTGCGGATTTCATCAAATGGGCCAAGGATCAAGATATTCCGGTGGGGCCGGGACGTGGTTCGGGTGCGGGCTCGGTGGTTGCGTGGGTGCTGACCATTACCGATTTGGACCCGTTGCGTTTTGGTTTGCTGTTCGAGCGGTTCTTGAACCCTGAACGTGTGTCCATGCCCGATTTCGATATCGATTTTTGCCAAGATCGCCGCGACGAGGTGATCAAATACGTGCAAGACAAATACGGTCGCGATCACGTCGCGCAAATCATCACCTTTGGTAAGTTACAGGCCCGTGCGGTGCTCCGCGATGTGGGCCGCGTGTTGGAAATGCCCTATGGTCAAATTGACCGAATTTGTAAAATGGTGCCCAACGATCCGGGCAAAGCCATGACCTTGCCCGAAGCCATCAATGCCGAGGCTCAGTTGCGCGAAATGATCCGCGACGATGAAACCGTTGCCCGCCTGATGGAAATCGCCAAGCCGTTGGAAGGCCTGTACCGTCATGCCTCGACCCACGCGGCGGGCGTGGTGATTGGCGATCGTCCGTTGGATAAGCTGGTGCCGTTGTACCGCGATCCCAAATCTGACATGCCGGTGACCGGCTTTAACATGAAATTCGTCGAACAAGCGGGCTTGGTGAAATACGATTTTCTGGGGCTGAAGACTCTAACCGTGCTCTCTACGGCGGTGAAGTTCGCCAAAGAAGGCGGCCATACGGTCGATTTAGAAGGCGTGCCACTGGACGATCAGCCGTCCTTTGACCTGTTGCAACGGGCCGAAACCCAAGGCGTGTTCCAGTTGGAATCGGCCGGCATGAAAGACCAGTTGCGGGGCCTGAAACCGACCACGTTCGAAGACATCATCGCGATCGTGGCGTTGTATCGTCCGGGGCCGATGGAAAACATTCCGGCCTATATTCGGCGTAAGCACGGCGAAGAAGAACCCGATTACATGTATCCGACGTTGCAGCCGATCTTAGATGAAACTTTCGGCATTATCATTTATCAAGAACAGGTCATGCAGATCGCCCAGGAACTTTCGGGCTATTCCTTGGGCGGTGCGGATTTGCTGCGTCGCGCCATGGGTAAAAAGATTCAGGCCGAAATGGATGCCCAACGCAAAACTTTTGTCGATGGGGCGGTGGGCCGGGGTGTTCCCCAACAAAAAGCCGACGAAATCTTTGACCAAGTGAACAAGTTCGCGGGCTATGGTTTTAACAAATCCCACGCTGCAGCCTACGCCTTGGTGGCGTATCATACGGCCTATATGAAAGCCAACTATCCGCACGAATTCATGGCCGCGTCGATGACTTTGGATTTGGGTAATACCGACAAGTTGAATGCTTATCGTCAAGAATTGGATCGTATGGTAATTCCTTTAAAATGCCCAAGTATCAATAAGTCAGAGACTTTCTTTAAGGTAGAACGTGATGTAGATGGTAAGCCTACGGGTATTCGTTATGCCTTGGCTGCGCTGAAAAATGTTGGTGAAGCTGCGATGCAGACCATCATCGATGAACGCACTAAAAATGGCCCCTATAAAGACATTGACGACTTCGCTGGGCGCTTAGACACCCGCCAAGTCAACAAGCGCCAAATGGAAAACATGGTGCGGTCCGGCACGTTTGATTGCCTCAATTCAAATCGCAAGCAAATGTATACGGGGCTTGAATCTATTGTTGGTGAAGCTTCGGCCCAGATGGCGGAACGTGAAAGCAATCAAATGGGCATGTTTGGCGGCGATGATCAGCCAACTCAATCGATCCGTCTGCCCGATGTGGCCGATTGGCCGCCGATGGAAAAACTCCGCGAAGAATTTGGGGCCATTGGCTTTTACCTGTCGGCGCACCCGCTGGACAGTTACGGCAAAAGCCTGGAACGATTAGGGGTTCAGTCCATTGGTGAGATTCTTGCGCGGGGCCAGACGGGCAACTTTACGTTAGCCGGATCGGTGGTCAGCAAAAACGAACGGATCAGCCAAAAGGGCAACCGTTACGCCTTTTTATCATGTTCAGATGCCAGTGGGGCTTTTGAAGTCACCTTATTTTCCGAAACCCTGACCGCCGCTGGGGATTTGTTGGTGGCTGGTACTCCGGTGCTGATTAAGGCCACGGCTCAGTTCGAAGGCGAAAGTGTGCGCCTGACCGCTCAATCGGTAAAGGGCTTGGATAAACTGGTATCGCAAACGGCTGCAGGCCTAAAGATAACCATTAATTCAGACAAGCCCATTGCCGAGCTGAAATCCATGGTCGAGACCGCGAAACGGGGACGCGGTGAAGTCACCATCATCGCCCGAACCGCCACGCAAGACGTGAAAATCAGCCTCGCCAAGGATCAAAACATCGCGGTCACGCCCGAACTTCTGTACGAGGTCCATTCCATTGGCGGCATTGTCGAGGTGCAGGAAGTATGAGGGCTTTCTTGATACTGGGGGTCATGTGGTGTGTTTCCAGTTCAGCCGCAGCACAAGAAAAGACCTTTAAGGACTGTGAAACTTGCCCGGAAATGATCGTTATAGCCCCCGGAAGCTTTCAAATGGGCGAGCCGACCCGCGACCGTAAACCCGTGCATAGCGTCGAAATTTCATACAGCTTCGCCGTTGGAAAATATGAAGTTACCCAAGCCGAATGGCGGGCCGTGATGGGCGATAACCCCAGCCAGTTCAAAGGCGATAATCGTCCGGTCGAAAAGGTGTCTTGGAATGAGGTTCAGATTTTTCTTCAAAAACTCAACGGCCAAACCGGGCAAACGTATCGATTGTTAACCGAAACCGAATGGGAATACGTGGCGCGGGCTGGCACAACAAGCAAATGGACGTGCGGGGCTAAAAAAGCCTGTGTCAAAGATTATGGCTGGTATCGGGGCATCAGCGAGGGGAAAACCCACCCCGTCGGTCAAAAAAAGCCCAACCCCTTTGGCCTGTATGACTTAGGGGGGAATGTCGGGGAATGGACAGCCGATTGTTATCAAAACAGCTATCAGGGCCTGCCCAGCGATGGCGCGTTCGTGCCGCCAACCAAAGACTGTCACAAACGCGTGGTGCGTGGTGGATCGTGGAAATACCTGCCCAGAGATTTAAGGCCCGCAACCCGCAGCAAAACATTTGTCACATTTGAGCTGGGAGATGTTGGTTTTCGAATTGCTAAAACCCTTTAACTTTAAGTGAGATCATGCCAATATTACGTTCATGTAATATATAACGCGCATTTGCATCTTAAAAAAATCTCAAAAAGGGCTGTGGTCATGAAAAGTAATAAAGTTAAATCAAACCTTTCGAAAGCCATTTTGGCCGTGATTGTTGGCCTTGGTCTGCCCAGCATTGCCGAGGCAGCTTCGAATAAAGTTAGCTTTAAAGCCGATATTCAGCCGATTTTTGATGAATATTGTGTGTCTTGTCATGAACCAGACGGAATTGGATATGAAGCCAGTGGCTTTGACCTCAGCACCTATGAAGGTGTCATGAAGGGAACCCGCTTTGGCGCCATGATCGTGCCGGGCAATCCGCTTTCCAGCAACTTGATGGCGGTGTTAGAAGGCCGTACCGATGCGTCTATCCGCATGCCCCACAGCGATCGCCGGGAAATGACCAAGTTGGATCGTCGTATTTTGCGCAAATGGATCATTGGCGGAGCCACCAAAGCTGATTACGAAGAAAAGGGCGCCGTGGGCGTGATCGAAGACCTGTGTTTAGATTGCCATGTGCCGGATGGTATGGGCTATGAAGCCAGCGGTTTGGATCTTAGAACCTATGAAAGCCTGATGAAAGGCACGCGCCATGGCTCGATCATTGTGCCGGGCGATCCTTTCATGTCGAATATGATGGTTTTGATCGAAGGCCGGGCAGCGGGCGGTTTGAAAATGCCGCATAATGACCAAGAAGCCCCAACCGCCAAAGATCGCAATACCTTGCGGCGCTGGATCAACAAGGGGGCTTTGAACAACTAAGCTCAAGACCCTGTTCAGCCTGCATTAACGTGTATGWMTTTATAAAACCTCCAATATTYWTTTATTRGAGGTTTTATKATGCGTTCTTTGATCCTTGGTGCGGCTTTTGTGYTGTCCWSWCTTTCYCCRGCTYTTGCGGGCTCGCCTTTCCCRACCATCWSCGAYCCTGTCGTGCGGGCKGAATGTTCYGATTGTCACATGYTGTATCAACCGGAAATGCTGACCAAACAAGCTTGGACCAAGATGTTTTCAGATTTGTCCAATCATTTTGGTGATGACGCAACATTACCGGCCCAAACAGTAAAGCTGGCCTTGGACGTTCACTTGGCCCAGGCCGCAGACGTCAGTACCCACAGACAAGCCAAACGTTTTATCAAAGGAACAGAGGCAAAAACCGTGCCGTTGCGCATCACAGACACCTCGCGTTTTGCCCACAAACACGAACGCATCCTGCCAGAAGTGTTTAAACGCAAGACCATAGGCCTAAAAAGCAACTGTATCAGTTGCCATTTAAAAGCCGACAAAGGCGATTATGATTTTGTGGCACAAAACCTCAAATATATTTGGGTTGAATAATTTGTGAGGGGAGGCGTTTTCCCCTTGCATTCCCTTGTTTAGAGGCGTAGAACCCGCTCACGTATTCTTAATATTGAGGGTACGAATTCGCACGCGAATGTGCGGCGCTTGTGCAAATTCACAAGATTGTCGCTCCGGTGTTTCTCGTTTTGAGAAACAAGTATTCGCGGACGTTTAACCGGAATAGGAATAAAACAATGGCATTGCC
This sequence comes from Rhodospirillaceae bacterium, assembly GCA_002732845.1. Lineage (GTDB taxonomy): Bacteria > Pseudomonadota > Alphaproteobacteria > Rhodospirillales > Magnetovibrionaceae > JANLGW01. The sequence goes on along the minus strand of NVSZ01000049.1, from coordinate 4,878 downwards.
AAGCTTTACTATGCGCCAACTTCTCGAAGCTGGTGTTCACTTCGGACACAGCACGCGTCGCTGGAATCCAAAAATGGCTCCTTATCTTTTCGGAGCTCGCAACAAAATCCACATCATTGATTTGGGCCAAACTGCACCGCTTCTTGCGCGTGCCATGGAAGCTGTACGTGACGTTGTCGCGGGTGGCGGACGTGTTCTTTTTGTTGGCACCAAACGTCAAGCGGCTGGCAAAATTGCCGAAACCGCTCGTGGCTGTGGTCAGTATTTTGTGAACCACCGTTGGCTCGGCGGCATGATGACCAACTGGAAAACCATTTCTGGTTCCATCAAACGYTTGCGYACKTTGGACGAACAGTTGTCKGACGTTTCAAAAATCGAAGGYYTGACCAAAAAAGAACTTCTKCAAATGACWCGCGAACGCGACAAATTGGAATTGGCTTTGGGCGGCATCAAAGACATGGGCGGCTTGCCTGATATCTTGGTTGTCATCGACACCAACAAAGAAGCCATCGCCATTGCCGAAGCCAACAAATTGGGTATCCCTGTTGTGGCTATTTTGGACAGTAACTCTAATCCTGATGGCATTGATTACCCTGTACCGGGCAACGATGACGCATTGCGCGCGATCACCACATATTGCGAACTGATTTCTGGCTCCGTTTTGGACGGCATYCAGGCTGAAGTTGTWARCTCTGGTGGTGATTTGGGTGCRGCTGAWGCGCCAATCGCTGAAAAGCTTGCTGCCGAAGCGGCTCCTAAAGCTGAAGCAGCTCCTAAAGCTGAAGCGGCTCCTAAAGCTGAAGAAGCTCCTGCTGCGGATTAATCGAATATCATTTTTATGAAGGAGTAGCTGAAATGGCTGCAATTACTGCCGCTCTTGTGAAAGAGCTTCGCGAAAACTCTGGCGCGGGCATGATGGACTGTAAAAAAGCGCTGACCCAAACCGATGGCGACATCACCGCMGCTGCCGATTGGTTGCGCACCAAAGGATTGGCCGCTGCGGCTAAAAAATCCGGTCGTGTGGCTGCCGAAGGTCTTGTTGGCGTTGCCGTTGACGGGTCCAAAGGCGCTATGGTTGAAGTTAACTCTGAAACCGACTTTGTTGCTCTTAACAAGCAGTTTCAAGGTTTTGTTTCTGCCGTTGCGAAACTGGCATTGGATTCAAATGGTGACATTGATGCTTTGAACGGCATGGATTTCCCGGGCACTGGTCGCACCGTTGCTGAAGAATTGATCCAAATGATCTCGACCATTGGCGAAAACATGAACCTTCGTCGGGTTCACGTCTCAACCGTTGAAGGTGGCGAAGTTGCTGCTTATGTTCATGGTGCAGTTGCGGATGGCTTGGGCAAAATTGGTGTTTTGGTTACGGGTAAAGGCGACGGCGCCGTAGATTTTGGCAAACAAGTTGCCATGCACGTTGCCGCAACCAACCCAGCGTCCTTGTCTCGTGATGATTTGGACCCGGAAATTGTTGAACGTGAAAAACAATTTTTGACCGAACAAGCGCGTGAGTCTGGCAAACCAGAAGAAATCATTGAAAAAATGATTGTTGGTCGCATCAACAAGTTCTACGGCGAAGTTTGCCTGTTGGAACAGGTTTTTGTCATTGATGGCGAAAACAAAGTTAGCAAAGCCGCATCGAACGCTGGTGTTGAAGTGACCGGATTTGTTCGCTTCGGTCTTGGCGAAGGCATCGAAAAAGTCGAAGAAGACTTTGCTGCAGAAGTGGCGGCTGTTGCCGGCGCTTAACGACTGACCAAATTATATTATAAAACGAGGGCTTTCCGATGTGGAATGCCCTCGTTTTTTTTGTCTATAAACTTGTGTTTTACAAGCCGCTGTTAATGGGAGTAGAATCGTTTCCGATCAGAACGAAGGACACTCGACCTCCCCATGAGTATCACTAAACGGATCATGATTGTGTTTTTGATAATTCTCGGCTTGCTGGGGGCCGTTGTTGTTGCGCTGTATCAATTGTCTGTCGCCAATCAAGAAATCGAAAATGCGACTATTCAGCGGATGCAGTCTTTTAAACTGGCGGATCAGTTACGACAAAGTTCGGATGATCTAACCCGCATGGCCCGAACCTATGTGGTGACCGGGGATGTTGTTTATGAACAGTATTTCAATGAAATTCTAGCGATCAGAAACGGCACCGCCCCACGTCCTGAAAATTATGACAATGTGTATTGGGATATGGTTACGGCGACGCAGAACAGGTCCGTGAACCAAGGTGAGGCTGTCGCTCTTTTAGATCTGATCCAAATGATCGGCGTCTCGGACCAAGAATTGGATAGGCTTCAAGAGGCTAAATTTAACTCTGATGCCCTAACCCGCCTTGAAAAGACCGCTTTTGCGGCGATGAAGGGCCGTTTTGTTGATGAAACTGGGGCCTTTACGGTGGTGAAAAATCCAGATCCGGCGTTTGCCCAAGCTCTTCTCCATGGCAAAGCTTATCATCAAGCCAAATTAAAAATCATGCGGCCCATCGCCGAANTNCTKGRTCYWWNNGAWCANGCGWRTGAARYTTKNAGGTTCTGGATTATCATAAAAAAGACCGATATTACCGTGGGGCCGCAATTGTTTTGATTGGCTTCACCGTGTTTTTTTCGATTTTGGCTTACCTTAACATCAAAGMAAAAATCGTGGCCCCGATCATCACGTTGTCGGCGATCATGACACGTAGCACTTCAGGTGTATTTGTCGAACACGTTGATGTTACGTCAAAGGATGAAATTGGTGATCTCAATCGTGCCTTTAAGGCTATGGGCGAGCAGGTTCAAACGATGATTAAGGGCTTGGAAAAAGAAGTCCAAGACCGAAAAAATGCCGAAAAAGAATCCACTTTAGCCAAAGAAGAAGCCGAAGCTGCTAATACGGCAAAAACGCAATTTCTAGCTTCCATGAGTCATGAATTACGTACACCCATGAATGCCGTTTTGGGCTTTGCTCAGTTGTTACAACTTGATCAAAAGCATCCTCTTAGCGCCTCGCAAAATGAATACCTCAATTACATTATGGATGGCGGAAATCATCTGCTTGATTTGATTAACGAGCTTCTTGACCTGTCCAGAATTGAGGCCGATCAAGCGACCTTTGAACTCAAAGAAGTTGATGTAAACAAAATCGTTTTGGACAGCCTTTCGATCATGAAACCGTTAGGCTCTGCACGTATGATCACCTTTATTGATGAATTTAGCCCTCATAAATTTTCTGCCCTTAGAACGGATAAACGACGCTTTAAACAAGTTCTCATCAATCTTTTAAGCAATGCGGTTAAATATAACAAAGAAGGCGGAACGGTAACCATCCAGGGTGAAGAAACGGAGCATGAGTTTTTGCGAATTTCCGTGATAGATACGGGAATCGGAATCGCAAAATCGGACTGTCAGAATGTTTTTCATATGTTTCATCGCTTAAATACGGACGCCATGACCAGCAACGAAGGCACCGGTGTTGGCTTGGCGGTGACCAAGCTTTTAGTCGAACGCATGGCCGGGCAACTTGGTTTTGATAGCGTCGTGGGCGAGGGCAGTACATTTTGGTTCGAACTTCCTTTGGCTTCAAACGAAACGGCTTTGATTTGGACCGATGCCATGCAGGTTGGCATTGATGCGATTGATAAAGATCATCAGCGTTTGGTCGAATTGCTTAATAAAGTGTCGATCAGTCATATTGACGATGAGGACGTTACCCGGGTCATCGTGGATTTGATCGATTACACCGTTTATCATTTCAAACGTGAAGAAGTTTTGATGCAGGTCTGTGGATATCGTGATTTTGCTCATCATTGTAAAGTTCATGAAGGCCTGTTGAGCAAAGTTAATCAATTGGCTGAGGGTTGGAATCAAGATCCCAGCGCAGAAACCTTAAACAAGCTTCGGGTGTTTCTCAGAAATTGGTTGTTTGACCATATTTTGAACGTTGATGCGACCATCGCACCGGATGCAAAAGGTTACGAGAAAAAGATTTATACGGCCTTGGAGAAGCTTAAAGAAAAATCAGATTATCCTTTCCTGAATAATTAATAATTTGAGGCAATATCTCTTTCAATTGCGAATCTTTTAGTACAAATAAAACGTAACCTTTGCAATGGATTAGGAAGTTTTTTATTTGTTAATTAGTATTACAAATGACATTTCTGTTGGTGTTGAAATTTAAGGTTGCTTTTCGGCTCAAATCCATTAGAGAGAGGGCTTAATCCCCAGGAACTTATACAAGGTGATTGGCGTCCCAATCATCGGAGCAAATCATGAAAAATTTTAATATTAGTACGCGTTACCAGGATGGAGAGAAGGACCAGTACTACCACGCCTACTGCTATGACGCCGAGAACAGGATCACCCATACCCATACTTCGGTAAATGGCAATGGCAGCGACCCCACTGTTCATGACTCTAAGGTATGGGACACCGATGCCAAGTATTTTTATTATTCCCACGGACCTTTGGCACGTACCGAACTGGGCGACCAGAAAGTACAGGCCATGGACTTCGCCTATACCATCCAGGGGTGGCTCAAAGGAGTGAACTCCAATACGCTTGTGGAGACCAGGGACATTGGCAAAGATGGAGAAACGAGCACCACCAACCTAAACGCCAAAGTGGGCAGGGATGCTTACGGCACAGCCGAGGCACGCCGCGACCTTCCCCTAGGCCGCGTGGTGCTCGAGGAGGACGTGGTCCGCGCCTGGACTGTCAAGCGCGGCGACCTCGTTCAGCTGGAGGTGAAGAGCGGTGATGTGGTGGCCCAAGTGCGCGGCATCGTGATGTCCAACGGTCGCATAGGCGACCGCGTGAGCGTGAAGCTCCAGAGCAACGACCCTACCAAGGAGCATGAGGTCTCAGCGCGAGTCGTCAACCGGAGCCTCTTGCG